>NZ_CALIED010000019.1:2500-78132 GCF_938022135.1 uncultured Psychrobacillus sp. | reverse complement strand
ATTTGACCCCGAGGGGCAAGGCGGTGGAGCTAGACATCAATTTATCCACAGGTTCCGAGTTTTATAATTTCCTAAACAACAAAAAAGAGAAGCGCATCACACGCTCCTCCTTTACAGGTTTTTAAAGAATACTCTGATGACATCAGCACCACCGATAATTGTACCGAGAGAACCAAAAAGGTTAGTTAACACTAAAACTAGCAAGACTCTAGTCACCTTATTTTTCCAGAACCCTTTTATCGTAAATACATCTTCTGACAGCCTTTCAAAATCCCCTATTGTTGGTCGTTTCATATAAGCCTGCACTAATCCTGAAAACCAACCTGAGGCTAATATAGGGTGCAGTGCGGTTATTGGTGCCACGATAAAGGCTGTAACTATAGCTAAAGGATGACCTAATGCTACAATTGCTCCTATTGCCGCCATGGATCCCGTCCAAATAATCCAGCTCCATGCCTGGTCCCATCCTGCCGTAGGATTAGCTATAAAAGTATAAGCAACCAAAGCGATTAAAAGGATAGGCAAGGACCATCCAATGATTTTAGGTAAAATAGATTTCGGAGGGACAGCTGATAGTCTTTCTAAATCTTGATGCTTGTATATTTCTTTTGTAATCCCTGGAACATGAGCTGCCCCTAAAACTGCTACAACTTTTTTCCCTGGAGCTTCCTTAATCTTTTGAGCTAAAAACTGGTCTCTTTCATCGATTAATGGTGTTTTCAACCTTGGAAATGACTCTGTGAATTCTGCAAGCACTGCATTTAAAGTGTCTTGTGACTTCATATTCTCTAGCTCTTCTTCTGAAATGGTATCTTTACTAAAAATGCTATAAAATACTGACGTTAGGAGCTGAGACTTACCAAGCCAACCAAGATTATGCCAGATACGTGAAAATGTTATTTGAATATTACGATCGGCTAGTACAAGTTCTGCCCCATTTTCTTTTGCACTCTCTATCCCTTGTATCATTTCCTGGCCGGGTTTAATATCAAACTGCTTCGCCATACGGTTTTGAAAGGAAGAAATAGCTAAGTTCATCAATAGCAATGTCGCTTTCTTCTCTTTTATGATTTTAAAAATATCTGTCTCTTTCCATTTGTTATTATCTGTAATAGATTGATATCTCTGTTCGTCCAACTCTATACACACGGAATCCGGTTTTTCTTTTTCGATCACTTCTTTTACCTGCTCAGCACTTAACCTTGAAACGTGAGCAGTACCAATCAAAATAACTTCCTTGCCATCGACCTCTAAACGAGTTATATTTGCTTCCGACATAAACTACTTCCTTCGTGTAAATGTATTTCTTTACACATCGACTGAGCATGTAAAGACTTGTACCTATAATAATGAAGTACTTGGGCATAAAATTCAATTTGTTTATACAAAAAAATAGGAGATTTAATCATAACCTAATCTGTTTATTTTTAGTTTTTTCCTTGGATTATGTGATTCTTCTTAGTACATGAAACGTTTAAATTTGATGTTGAAATGTTATACTTACATTGATTCAAATAAGTTAAAAGAGGAGAATGGCCAATGATTATCGTTACGAATCGTATTAAAACAAAACCAGGATTTGCAGAAAAAATGGCTCCAAACTTTACAAAACCAAGTCCACTACAAGAAATGGAAGGCTTCGTAAAAGTTGAGGTTACTATTACACAGGGTACCACTGAATATGATGAAATGAATGTCAATATGTATTGGGAAAACGAAGAAAGTTTCCAAGCATGGAAAAATAGCGACCTCTTCAAGGCAGCACATAAACGACCAGAACCAGGTTCTGAAGAAGCATCGAAAGAATCTCCACTATTAGGTAGTGAGTTAATCATTTCTAAAGTGGCTTCTACTGTTGGAGCAATTCCAACTAAATAAATTATTAAAAGGAGCAAGTGATGTTAATTCGCTTGCTCCTTTGCTTTTATTTATCGATACGATAGATTCCTTTTTTATCCCTTAATAAGCATCCATTGGCTTTAAAAATCCGAATCATGTATTCATTGTTCTCATCTGTACTACCTACATAATATGTCGCATGCATATTCTTTAAAAGCTCTAATGAATATAAGTGAAGTACCTTACCGAAACCTTTACCTCTATGCTCTGGAGTTACTCCAAAGTAAAACAACCTACCTTCCTCAGTTGTTCCGTCTTCTATATGAGGAATGCTGATACCCAAAGGTTCTTTTGCTTTATAGAAGATATGACAATGGTTACGCCAGTTAGGACCTAACTCATTTAAGAAGGCTTCCATGATTTGATCAATAGAGAACAAATTATTTTTGTTCGCCGATCCGCTTCGACATTCATCATATAGTTTGGCGAATTCCTCATCTGTCATTAAGCTATCCGAAAGAGATTGCACAAAAATAGAGCTATCTAAAATAAAGCGTTCCTCTAGTGTTCTTGTATATTCCACCACGGAAGAAACCTTATGAAAACCTTCATTTAATAATTGTTCCTCATACTCCGCATCCATCAGAAGCGACAGATAATTTACCTGATTGCTTTCCCAAGCTGCTAAAAGGGTTTTTAGTTCTGCCCAATATACTTCTTTAGATTGATTCATTTTTATTTGATCGGCAAGCCAGTATTCCTGGTCTTTTTTTATGACGTTAAAAGCAACCATTTGTGCGCCCCCCTTATAAATCGTCTATATGCGTAATTCTGTTTCTACCATTTCGCTTGGAATAATATAACGCTTGGTCAGCCTTCTCTACCACGCTTGCATGCGTGTCTTCGGATGTATATGTTGCTATCCCCATACTTATCGTCACTTCACCTATAACCCAATCTGCTGCTTCTATTTCCTGCCTTAAACGTTCTCCCTGGTTTTTAGCCTGTTGTGCATTAGTAAACGGGAGAAGAACGATAAACTCCTCTCCTCCGTATCTAAGTAATGTATCCACTGGACGTACTGTTAAGTCTGCTATTTTTGCTAGTTGCTCTAGCACTTGATCTCCCATTGTATGACCCCAAGTATCGTTCACTTGCTTAAAATGATCGATATCAATTAAGCATAAGGAAAAAGCCTGTCCTTTTTGCTCGTATTGAATGATCATCTCTTCTAGCTTGATATGAAAATAACGACGGTTTTTTAAACCAGTCAATTTATCAGTTATAGCTAATTTCTCTAGCTTGCTATTGAGTTCAAGTAGCTTTTCTTGCTTTTCCTCTATTTCCTCATGAAGCTCTTCTAATTTAGAAAGAGCCAGTTCTTTTTCTCGAAATGCTTCCTCTAATTGCTTTTTTGCTAACCTAATTTCCTGTTCATATCCTATTCTTTTTCCCATTGAAACTAATACACAGTCAATTACATCTGCACCCTCTCGAGTAGCTTTTTTCCCGTTTAACAACACAGGAATGCTCTGCCCATCCTTATGCTGTAGACTAAGAAATAACTCTTCCATATGCCCATATAATCGTATATAAGGATAAAAATAAGTATGGAATATAAACTGATTCGTTTTAGACATGATTGTTTCTATATGTTTTTGAGAAAGATCGTCAAAGGAAAACCCTATCATTTGAAGAAAGGTTTTATTCATATCAATTAGCATACCTTCTTGACTAATAGTGACATAGCCACAAGGTGCCAAATCCAAACGTTCCTCCATAAAATGTCATTCCCTTCCCTACACCTGGTATAGATACCCTTTAATGAGCTCCGCTGTTTCACACGGGTGACTTAGGTGAGGATAATGCCCCTTTACATCCATTATCTTAAATTCACTATTCTCTATATGATGGTGTAAATATTCTCCCACCTGAATAGGAACAATACTGTCTTCTGAGCATTGAATGATTAGCACCGGAATAGATGATTTCTCTAAATCTTTACGATGGTCAGAAAAGAAGGTCACCTCTGCAAATTGCTTTGTTATCTTCGGATTTGTTGAACTAAAACTTTTTTCTACTTCCTTTGCTACCGCGGGGTGTTTTTCAGTGGCAGCCACTATTGGAGCCATATAGCTTGCCCACCCTATAAAATTCATCTCCATCATATCTAGCATCTCGTGGATATCTCTTTCATCGAATCCACCGTAATACTCGTGATCATTAAGATATCTCGGAGATGGTCCAATCATAACCAACTTCTGAAAAACATCCGGCTTTTGAATCGCTGCTAACATACCAATCATGGAGCTTACCGAATGACCTACAAATATAACGTCTCTCAATTCCAATGCCTCTACTATGTCTAAGACGTCTCGGACATAGCCTTTAAGCGAGGCGTATTTCTCTGCATTATAAACACTTAAATCCGATTCACCGGAACCAACATAATCAAATAATACAATTTTATAGTCATCCAAAAATGAAGGAATAATATGCCTCCACATCGTTTGGTCACATCCAAATCCATGCGCAAACATGATTACTTTTTCCTTATTTCCAATTACTTTTACATTATTTCGTTTTAATACTTCACTCATAGGAACACCTCTAGTTTATTTCGTACCTTATATAAAAGGCTTCCTTTTCTTTTGAAAGGGAAGCCTTACATAGATTTGATAATTTATCCAATGTATATATTACCAATATACTATTTTATTGAATTTTATTCTAGATAAAAAGATGAAATGCTACTAACATCCTAGAGTCTACTTCCGCGTTCTTTTTAGGAATTCTCTCGTCCGTTCCTGTAAAGGATGATTAAAAATTTGATCGGGGGGACCTTCCTCTGCAATGACCCCCTTGTCCATGAAGACTATACGATCAGAGACTTCCTTGGCAAATTCCATTTCATGCGTAACGATCAACATAGTAAGACCAGTATGCGCAAGCTCCTTCATAACTTTTAATACCTCGCCGACCATTTCTGGATCAAGTGCCGATGTAGGCTCATCAAACAACATTACATCAGGCTCCATAGACAAAGCTCGTGCGATAGCCACTCTTTGCTTTTGTCCACCAGATAATTGCTTTGGCTTAGCATTGACGTAGCCATCCATGCCCACCACCTTTAAATATCTCGTCGCAATTTTTTCGGCTTCTTCCTTTGAACGCTTTAATACCTTTACCTGTCCGACTGAACAGTTGCTTAATACATTATGATTATTAAACAAATTAAACTGCTGAAATACCATGCCAAGCTTTGTCCTATAGGAATTGATATCATGCTTATTGTCTAAAATATTATTTCCTTTATAAATAATTTGTCCTCCACTAGGCTTTTCCAATAAATTAACACATCGCAGAAGTGTTGATTTACCCGATCCTGAAGAGCCTATGATACATACAACCTCGCCTTTTTTTACAGAGAAATTTATATCTTTTAAAACTTCATGTGCTCCAAAGGATTTACTTAAATGTTGAATATCAATTACGTGTTCCATATTTGCTCCTCCTTTGTTTACTTGTTTTCATAAGGACCTTTTGGCAGTACAGCCATTTGCATAGGCTGACCAATGACTGTGTAGTTTTCGGGTCCATCTAGTTTCTTTTCAAAATGTCGTAAGATTAATGTAACAGCAAACGTCATGATGAAGTATAAAATACAAGCTACAAAGAATGACTCAAAATATCTGAAGTTGTTTCCAGCTACAGACTTCGTTTGGAAATATAATTCCGTTACCCCTATCACATTTAAAACAGAGGTATCTTTAATATTAATGATGAATTGGTTGCCGGTTGCTGGAAGTATGTTACGGATAACCTGGGGTAACACAACATATAGCATAGTTTGAATGTGATTCATCCCTATCGCTTGTGATGCCTCAAATTGTCCCTTATCAATTGAAATAACTCCCCCACGAACAATTTCAGCCATATATGCTCCCGTATTAATAGATACAATAAAAATTGCTGCTAGTAAACGATCCATATCTAACCCAAAGGCCAGTGATGATCCATAAAAGATGACCATGGCTTGGACGATCATTGGTGTCCCTCGGAAGAATTCTATATAGATGGATAGGATAAGATTAACCAGCTTTAAAAAATATCTACTTACCCTCTTTTCAGGTAGTGGGATGGTCCTAATAACGCCTGCTAATAATCCAATGATTGCTCCTACAATAGTTCCTATAATAGAAATCAACAGGGTTACTCCTGCTCCACGCAAAAACATTGGCCAGTTATTGGTAATAATGGAGATAATCCATTCTAAACTCATTGTCTTCCTCCTTACACATTCTGTTGCCTCGAACATCCACTAACCAATGAAGTAAGTACTTTAAAAAAACGAAACGGCTGCTTTTATTAGCAGCCGTTAGTATACTTATTCTGCAGCTGGTTGATTGGAAATAGCATTATCCATAATTTCTTGACGCTCTTCTTCTGAAATTCCTGCTAATATTTCATTTATTTTATCTGTTAAATCGCTACCTTTTTTCAATCCTACTGCAACAGCTGTTTCTTCTTCATCTGCAACAAATCCTTCTTCGAATTCAACCATGCTGAAGTTATCATTTGCAGAGGAAGCACTAATTCCTTCTGGACGTTCAGATACATAACCGTCGATCATGCCGGATTCCAGTGCTACACGCATTGCTGGAAAGTTATCTGATGCAGGCTGTTTTTTTACACCTTTAATTTGGTCTATCACTCCGTAGTGGGAAGTATTTAATTGGCCTGTAACTTTTGCTCCATTAAAGTCTTGAATGGAAGTGGCATCCTCAAATTTTCCGCCCTTTTTTACAACCATAACAAAGTTGGAAGTATAATAGTTTTCAGAGAAATCGATTGTTTTTTTACGCTCTGCTGTTGGTGACATTCCAGCAATAATTGCATCAATCTTACCCGAAGTTAAAGCTGGAACTAGACCGTCCCATTCGGTTTTAACGATTACCAGTTCTTTACCTAAGCCTTCTGCAATTTTTTTAGCAATTTCTACATCGTATCCACCAGCATACTCTGCGTTACCGTCCAATTTCACTCCACCGTTTTTGTCATCCATTTGAGTCCAGTTAAAGGGTGCATATCCTGCCTCTAGTCCTACTGTAAATGTATCTTGGGCAGATGCTGATCCAACGCTTCCTTCCTCTTTCGTTCCACAAGCAGCAAGCAATAAAAAAATGGATAGTAAAAATGTGAATGTAAATAGTCTCTTTTTCATCTCTAGTAATCTCCTTTTTTAAAGTTATTATATGTATGCAACCATACAAAAAGGACAACCGTACAAAAAAAGACTTGAGGTAGACTCAGGTCATAATGTATGGTTGCCCTAAATCCTCTACTTTTCCCCATGAGATAGCACACCATTATAAACCGGGACGTTTATAACGGACAGTCCTGCAATTCTTCACTGCAGACCCAGCATGTAATAATGAGTTTATTACAAGCTTCGGCGACATTTCCTTCTCCTTAGTATCTAAGCTTCTCAAGCTCCTCTAAGGACTGTTAAATATCGCGCCTCTACCTCACTTATAAAAGCGAGGTTATATTCAATTAGTTGTTCATAGTCTACAATAGAGATTTTCATCTGTCAACAAACATTCTATTGATTAATCAAAATATTACTATTTTTTAAACTTCATCATTCTAAATAGAAACGAACAGTCTTATTTAAAAAATGAACCTATAATACGGGGAATAAATAAGAAAAAATCTGCTAAAGTAAATGTATTTTCCACTTTGTCAAAGACATCCATTTTCGACTTTTCGTTCGGTTTGTAGGTCGTTACTGTATCGCCTTGAATTGGCTCAATCCCATCATAGAAGCTTATACGTATAGAGTGGCAGTTCACATAATCAGACGAATCCATCACCTGAAAATGTATATGAGGCTCAGAGGAGTTTCCAGAATTTCCACAAAGGCCAATTGTTTGTCCCTGCTTCACCGCGTCTCCTTCTTTTACTACTATAGAATATTGTTTGAAATGCGCAAGCAAGCTATATTCTCTATTTTCATGCTCCAAAATGACATAGTTTCCGGCTGGTTCTTTTTCATTCATTTCTCCGGGAATATTATCTACAATATCATTCATAACCTTTACTACCTTACCGTCTGCTGGCGCAACTACCTCTTTATCAAAAGCATAGTAACTTTCATTAAGTAATCTATTACCCTTATACGTCTGACCATTCTTCATCTTCACTAAATCATATGCATAGCGCTGAGATTCATAAACGTAATGATAGTTAAGAAATTCATTCGTCCCACCCCAGAAAACAAACCATTCTTCTTTAATAGGCATCATATATTTATTTTTGGTGTAACGTTGATCGCTTTTGGGGAAGGTTACATAAGGTTTTAATACTATGCCCTGGATGTAGTTAGCCGTATCAAAGGTTACACTAACTATTCTCTCCTTATTGTTATCTAACCATAAATACTGAGTTGAATAACCAATCTCGGTCTTTTTAATCATTTGGTAGCTTTCAACCTCCTGATTAAAGGAAATGGCTAAATCAATAAATTGGTCCAGTGATACTAGCTCTTTAAATTCTTTGACGCATTGGTTATAAATTTCTTCATGGTTTCCATATAGGAATACTTCTCCAAAATTTTCGGGCGATATAAATTTCTCTACATTCATAGATCTGTTTACCTCCAATTTATAACATTGTAAGTATTTATCATCTAATACGGAAAAAGATAACTAAGGTTTCACTTAATATCAAAAAGAAAAGGAAACGAGAGTGTAGACCGTTTCCTTTTGCAGACTTTATTTATTTCTTTTTTGTATTGTTGATATCGAAGGAAAAGTTTCACATGGAACATAAACAGAAATGAAAATAGCCTACATCTACACTTTGAAGGGCAGACATAGGCCGTAAACTAAAAGAGTGGAAATGACAACACTTACGTCGTCATTCCCACCCTAAATCAATTATTTTTGTATAAACATTTGAGTCCAATAGTTTCCGTCTTTCACGTAACCTACCCCAATATGAGTATAGTTTTTGTTTAAGATATTGGCTCTATGTCCTTCACTATTCATCCAAGCGTTAACTACTGCTTTCGCAGTCGTTTGACCTTGTGCGATATTTTCTCCTGCTGATTTATAGCTAATTCCAAAATTCTTCATCATTGTAAATGGAGTTCCATAAACAGGACTTGTATGGCTAAAATATTTTTGATCGTGCATATCTTGTGATTTATATTGTGCCACTCTTCCTAGCTCCCAGTCATAGCTTAAAGGAGACAGGCCAGCATTTGCTCTTTCCACATTTACAAGTTTAATTACATCTTGTTCAATGTTATAAGAATCTTTTGTCGGAACATTAATTTTTTGTCCTGGATAAATAAGATTTGGATTTTCTAACTGAGGATTTTTCTCAATTAATTCTGAAACTCCGGTTTGTGTTTTTACTGCTATTTTCCAAAGAGAATCTCCTGATACAACTGTATAGGTATTAGCTGCAAATGCAGTTAGTGGTAATAATAAAGAAATTGCGACTGCTACTGCAGCAACTTTTAATTTAGTTTTAAACAAGGTAATCTTCCTTTCTTTTTTTACTCTATTAATATAGTAAAATAAAAAAGTCCTATAAATCATCCCTTAATAATTGGATGTAATTTTACAGTTAGATTACAAAGGAGAACAAATAGAAGAGAAAGCTTGATAGTACGGGAAAAATAACTGGTTCAAAGGTAACACTTTTGAAATATTCAAGGAGGAAAATTCCTCTAAATACAAATTCTTTTTATAATTTTTCTGTTTTTTTAAAGGTTGAGTTAAGTCTACTGTCCTATACAACAATGAGTGTTTAAGATATATTAAAAATAGGTGATTACATGAATATTAAAAATTATTTAAACAACGAACGTTTCCTCTCTGGAACAACTATGAAAGACCCTACTGCCCGGGAAGAGAACAATATGGCCTTACACATCTGTGAAAATCCCTTACACATACTAGAAAATCGCAAGAAATTAGCAGACCAGCTCAATTGCAGTTTAGAAGATTTTGTTTGTGCCAATCAAACCCATAGTGCAAATTTCTATAAAGTGACCGCGATTGATAAAGGGCATGGAGCAACGCTTTTGGAAACCGCTATTAAAGACACAGACGCTCTTTACACATTTGAACCAAACCTATTATTATGCAGTTTTACAGCAGATTGCGTACCAGTCATTTTTTATAATGAAACTAATGGACTTATTGGAGTCATTCACTCTGGTTGGCAAGGAACCATCAAGGAAATTACAAGTCAGCTATTTGAGCATCTGAAAACACACGAACAATGTAACCCAGCTGATTTTCACGTACAAATAGGCACTGCACTAAGCCAAGAAAAGTTTGAAGTGGATGAGGATGTCTACACAAAATTTAAGAACCTAGGGTATGCAGATGACTTTATGTATTACAGAGAAGAAACAGGCAAATATCATATCGATAACCAATTGACCGTTCAAAAGCAGTGTGAACTGGCTGGTATACCGCTTGAACAGATTTCGATAGATCGCACATGTACTTTTTTAAGTCCAGATGGCTTCTCTTACCGAGAGGATAGAAATACTGGGAGACATTTAAGTTTTATAATGAGGAAGAAGTAACTTTCTAAAATAGGTTGTAATCTCTTTAATCAATTACTCAAGCTTCATTTAAACAGCCCGATTCTGTGAAGAACCGGGCTGTTTTTTTAAGTAAAGTATTCAAATTTTGCATTAGGAAAGAACTTTTCCATATAACTATATAGATGCTCTTTGATGTCTTCCTCTTCTTCTTTTTGATAAATGTATTTTCCTATACCATACTTCCCCCATTTTATTCTTCGGGATTCTTCGTCCAGTTCAAGCTTAGTCATTGGGTAGTTTTTTTCGATCACCTTTTTAGCAGGCTTCGTAAAACGATGCTGGATGAATTCAAAGGTAATATCATCTCGTGCATCCTTTGGAAGCTCTGCATCTAATCGTTCAAACATATGATAATACCCTTCTTTCCAGCCTTCATGAAGATATATAGGAGCGACAATAAACCCAAGTGGATATCCTGCTCTTGCAACCTTCCCTGCAGCCTCAATCCTCTTGTCTAATGGAGAAGTACCAGGCTCAAAATTTTTAATCACATAATCCGCATTTACACTAAAGCGAAATCTGGTCTTTCCATTATGCTTCGCATCTAATAAATGATCTACAAAGTGAAATTTCGTCACGAATCGCAGTCTACCGAATTCCGATTTACCAAAATGTTCAATCGCTCTTTTTAAGGTATGAGTTAAATGGTCTATTCCTACAATGTCAGAGGTACAGGATGCTTCGAATCTTGTGATCTCCGGTGCACGTTCTTCCATATACTTATCAGCGGCTCCGAGAATTTCCTCTACATTCACATATGTACGGATATAAGGTTTGGTTCCCATGGTTGTTTGTAAATAGCAATAATGGCAATGTCCCATGCAACCAGTAGCAAAAGGAATGGCATATTCCGCAGAAGGCTTAGAGGAATCAAATTTCAGGGTTTTTCTGATTCCTACAACTAGCGTAGACTTAGCTATGCGGTATTTTTGAAAGTCATTATCTCCAGGAAGGTTACGTATTTGGTTATGAGAGGTCGTATAATGAATTTCTTTCCCCATCTTCTCAAACTTTTCTTTCAGTTCTCTACCTAGTGGATAATCAAGTGCCTTAGGCTCAAAATACACAAGCTGAGGTGTAAAAGGTTTTCTCATGTTCAACCTCCATTATTGAAAATAGTGACGATACGCTTGCTCTGCTTCATAGGCGCTTGTATAAATAGCCAAATCAGCTGTTAAAGGATAATACGTTTCATAAACAAAAACAGCCAGTCCATCCGGGTTATCTGGATCATTTACTACTGCCGCTGATTGAACGTTAGCGACACTTTGGATATGGGGGTTCCGATAAAAAACGTAAACAATATCTCCTGCTGTATAATCTTCCATTTGCTTCTCTCACACTCCTAGCTTTTTCACTAGCTTGGCTTTTCTAAAAGAATTTATGTAATAAATACAATTGAAAAAACCATATCCGATAAATCGAATATGGTTTAGTTATTGAAATCAAAATCATAATTTCTTTAAAAGACCCTTTAACATATTAAGTACAAAGAAATTTGTGATTCACTACATATATTGCGGTAATCAAGAAATTTTTTAATCCTTATTTCATTCAGACAGGCCATCCCTTAGAAAAAATAAATAGGAGAATTTTAAAAAAGTATAAGTTCTACATTTATATTCGGTTAACTAAACATATGCTTTAGTAAACCTAAGAAAAAAGGAGCTGCCCATTGATTATATATGTCGTTAATAATGGAGATACGCTTTGGGAAATTGCTAATCGGTACCAAATAGATATAAATGCCATTTTACAAGCGAACCAATTACCTGACCCAAATACTCTATTGGTTGGTCAATCGCTTATTATTCCTATTTATGGAGTCTATCATACAGTTCAAACTGGCGAAACTCTTTGGTCAATCGCCCAACAGTATGGTATAACGGAACAAACTATTCTTCTTTCTAACAGACTAGCAAATCCAAATCTTTTATATCCTGGTGAGCGAATTTTTATTCCTCCTATCATTCATGTTGTGCAGCCTGGTGAAACACTACGACAAATTGCTAGCCTTTATGGAACAACTATTCAAGCACTTATTAATCAAAATAAAATACAAACGCCTGGCCTCCTATATCCAGGAACACAACTAATCATTCCTAGAGTCAAGCCATTAGTCGAAGTGAACGCCTATACCTATCAGAAAGAAGAGGATGCCGTCCAGACGGTAAACAGTCTTCAATCTCTACTCACCTATATTAGTCCCTTTGCTTACAAGCTTACAGAAAGTGGTGATTTAGAGCCCTTACAGGACGAACTGTTAATAGAAGCAGCTGTTACCGACAATATTGTACCAATGATGGTGATCACCAATTTTTCATCTACTGAGGCTGGAACTAATCTCATGCATGTCATTTTCTCTAATCCAGATATATTAAAGAAATTGATGACAAACGTTATTCAGATTATGGAGGATAAGGGTTATAGAGGATTGAATATTGACTTGGAAAACGTATTACCAGAAGACAGAGATGCTTATACCTCCTTTCTCCAGCTAACAGTCGATACACTTCATCCTAAAGGGTACTTTGTTTCTACTGCAGTTGCTCCTAAAGTTAGCGAGACTCAATCCGGCTTGCTATATGAAGCACATGATTATGAAGCACATGGAAGAATTGCAGACTTTGTGATCCTAATGACGTATGAATGGGGTTGGCGCGGTGCATCTCCTCAAGCGATTTCCCCCGTCAATCAAATGAAAAAGGTAGTAGAATATGCTTTAACTGTTATTCCTGCAGACAAACTATTTTTAGGCTTTCAAATATATGCAAGAGACTGGAGAATTCCTCATGAAGCTGGGCAAATTGCAGAGACCTTTAGCCCGCAGGATGCAATTACATTGGCTACCCAATACGGAGCAAGAATACAGTTTGATACAGTGGCTCAATCACCTTTTTTTAATTACACAGATGAGCAGGGACAAAAACATGAGGTTTGGTTTGAGGATGCTCGAAGTGCTCAGGCTAAATTTAATTTAGTCAAACAATATCGTTTGCGAGGTATTAGTTATTGGGTGTTAGGTTATTCCTTCCCTCAAAACTGGGTATTGTTAGATGATAACTTTGTAGTAAAGAAAATAAAAGATTAAAGTCTATCTCTCATTTAGATGTCGAGTGACTATAAATAAAGAAAGAAACCTACCATCTATTGAAGATGGTAGGTTCTTGATGATTTATAAAATATCGCTTATACAATATCGTCTATAACTTCACTAACGTCTTCCAAAGGTTCCATGTTCTCTGCTACCTTTTGGTCTATTTTTAGTCGAAGTGTTTCTGCTGTTTCTGCATGTACATCCTTAAGTAGCTCTGGGTTGTTCATAAGAGACATACCGTAAGATGGAATCATCTCTTTGATCTTTGGCTCCCACTCCGTTATATGATCTGGGAAGCATCGTTTAAGAACGTCCAACATAACTGGTACTGCAGTAGAGGCACCTGGAGAAGCACCTAATAAGGCCGCGATGGAACCGTCCTCTGCAGTGATAACTTCTGTACCAAATTGAAGAGTTCCTTTTCCTCCAGCTTCTGTGTCCTTAATCACTTGTACGCGTTGGCCTGCTACAACTAAGTCCCAATCCTCTGCTTTAGCATCTGGGATAAAGATTCGTAGCTCTTCCAAGCGTTGTTCTTTAGACAGCATTACCTGTTGGACCAAATATTTTGTTAGAGACATCTCTTTGGCACCTGCAGCTAGCATTGTAAAGAGATTATGTGGCTTAACAGAAGTTACTAAATCCATCATCGATCCAGTTTTTAGGAACTTCGGTGAGAAACCAGCGAAAGGTCCAAATAGTAGTGATTTTTTATTGTCAATAAAGCGAGTATCCAAATGAGGTACAGACATTGGTGGAGCTCCAACAGCAGCTTTACCATATACCTTAGCATGATGCTTCGCAACTATTTCAGGATTATTACAAACCATGAATATACCGCTTACTGGGAAGCCACCGATATGTTTTCCTTCAGGAATACCCGATTTTTGTAGGAGATGTAGACTTCCGCCTCCACCACCAACAAAGACGAATTTCGCTGTATGGTTCTCGATTTTGCCTTCCGCGAGGTTCTTCACTTTTACTTCCCATTTGCCATCTGGCGTACGGTTTAAATTCTCTACACTAGACTTATAATTGACCTTAACATTTTTAGTCTTTAAGTGATCGAACAACATACGAGTCAATGCCCCAAAGTTAACATCTGTACCAGTGTCAATTTTAGTTGCAGCGATCGCTTCATTAGCGGTACGGTTTTCCATGATTAATGGAATCCATTCTTTTAACTGGGCTGGATCATCAGAGAATTCCATTCCTTCAAATAATGGATTCTGGGTCATCGCTTCAAAGCGCTTCTTCAAGAACTCCACGTTTTCTGTTCCTTGAACCATACTCATATGAGGTAAAGGCATAATAAAGTCCTGAGGATTCTCGATTAAATTACTTTTTACGAGATGAGACCAAAATTGCATAGAAACCTGAAACTGTTCATTTACATTGATTGCTTTTGTGATATCAATAGAACCATCTGGTCTTACAGAAGTGTAGTTGAGCTCACAAAGAGCTGCATGTCCTGTTCCCGCATTATTCCATTCATTTGAGCTCTCTTCTCCTGCACTTTCGAGCTTCTCAAATACTTTTATATCCCACTCCGGTACTAATTCCTTTAAAAGCGTTCCTAAAGTCGCGCTCATAATACCGGCACCAATTAAGATAACATCTGTTTTAGTTTCTGTGTTGCTCACTTTTACCATCCCTATACTTTATATTTGCAGAAGCCTTGTTAACGCTACCAAAACAAAGAGTTAGTTAACCTGCTTCTGACTCTATATAACCGTGACTATTGCTTTAAATTTGTTTATAAGTTCAGAATATCTATTCTATTATAATATAATTAATGATTTTTTTAAAGTGTGTAGAAATTGTGAATTAATTTAGATTAATGGGACTAAAAAAACCCAAACTGTCTCCTCTCCATGTTTATTCCCTCCTCCATCCAATTGATAAATAAAGTAATTATCAACCGTCAGTGCCTCTTCTTTATGAGTTCAAAGAGCACTAAAATACTCCTGGAAAATGTACGTCCCTTCATGGTGCTTAAATACACGTTCCGATTTAAATATGCACTATGAACAGGGCGTGTTAGTAGCGAGTCAGATAGATGCTGCGTAACATAATTTTGGGGTAGAATCGCAATTCCTAAACCTTCCTCTACTAATACTTTTATCATTTCAAATCTCTCTATTTTATAGGATATATGTGGTGTCACATTTTCCTGTTCAAATGCCTTTAATATTTGTGCACTTGTTTCAAACTCAGGCATCCCTATTATAAGTGGTTCCTGAGTAAAATCCTTCAGTGTAAGTTGTTCTTTTTGGGCAAAAGGATGATCTTTTTTTATAAGTACAACATAGGGTTCGTTATACAATAATTCACTTTGTATTTCTTCATCCACAATGTGCTGGTTTGTAATGACTCCATGTACATGTAAGCCTAGCAATGCTTGTCTTACTGTTTGATTATAAAGCGTGTCAATCAGAGTAAGCTGATTGGATGGATATAACTTTTGATAATCAGTAATGACTTGTGACAACCAATAATTTGCTGATTCAATTACTCCTAATCTGATTTCTAACTGTTCTCCTTTTGCCAGCTCCTTTAACTCTGTTTGCATGACCTCGAACTGAGCAACTAAGCCTTTTGACCGTTCCCAAAACTGCTGACCCATTTCTGTTAATTGAAACTGCTTTGTTGTTCTTTCTATTAACGGAGTATCCATTTCTTGCTCAAGTGCCTTAATGGCATTACTTAATGAAGGCTGAGAAATATGCAAGGCTTTAGCTGCCCTGGAAAAGCTGCGATATTTCACAGTGGCATTGAAGTAATACATCTTTCGTAAATCCAATTCTTCGCCCCCATTTATAGTTTTAAACTATTATAATATAAAAAATTAATATTGGTTATTATAAATGTTTAAAATTATACTAACAATATGATTTTTTAGATAAATGAGGGTGGAAATATGCATAAACCTACAGAGTTAAAAATATGGCAAGGTCGCGTGGATCATGAGTCAGACCACACTTACTACCGTTATCATCAAGTAGTGCAGTTGGCATCTACAGATACTCAAGGGAACATTGGAATAATTGGCTTTGCATGTGATGAAGGAGTACAACGTAACAACGGACGCATTGGAGCAAAGAATGCACCTCTCGCTTTACGTAAACAGTTAGCAACATTACCTTGGCGTCATCCAAATTATGAAAACGCTTTAATAGATTATGGGGATGTCATTTGCGAAGGCAATGAATTAGAGCAAGCTCAAAGTGAGCTAGGAGATAAGGTTTCCAACATCTTATCAAATGGAAAGGCGATCGTACTAGGCGGTGGGCATGAAACATTGTACGGACAGTATTTAGGTGTGCGAAAAGCATTTGGTCCAGATGCTTCCATTGGATTAATTAATATAGATGCACACTTTGACATGCGCTCATACGATAAACAGCCTTCCTCAGGTACGATGTTTAAGCAAATTTTAGATGAGGATCCAAATGCAGATTATTTCGTTTGCGGTATTCAACAATATGGCAATACCACTGCCTTATTTGATATAGCAGATCAGTATAATGTGAGTTATTTTACAGATGAACAGTTGGACTTCCCTTCGTTTACTATAGACTTACATAATTTTATGGATACACATGATGTGTTGCTCGTCACACTTTGTATGGATGTTTTAAATGCTGCGGAGGCGCCTGGAGTCAGTGCACCGTCACCATTTGGCTTATCAGCTGTAAAGGTCCGAGACATTCTACGCCAAATGGCTTCTCATAAAAAAACAGTCAGCTTTAGTATTTGTGAGGTCAACCCTTTACTTGATGTAGATAACCGGACGGCAAAATTGGGAGCTTACTATATCAATGAAGTAATTATGAATAGTTTCGAATAAACAAGGGGGATACGTATGGTATTAAATCAAATTACAACGCTCAGTCTAGCAGTGGCATTATTTTTAATCGGTACATTTTTAGTTAAAAGAATTGGATGGTTGAACCGCTTTTGCATCCCGGCACCAGTAGTTGGAGGCTTAATTTTCGCCATTTTAGCAACCGTATTAAAAAGTTTTGATATTCTTGACATAACGTTAGATACATCACTTCAATCCATTTTCATGATTACCTTTTTTACAACCATCGGACTTGGGGCAAGCTTCAAGCTTGTAAAATTAGGAGGAAAACTACTCGTTATATATTGGTTAGCTTGTGGATTTCTAGCTTTCATGCAAAACGTAATTGGCGTTTCGTTGGCAAAGGTAATGGATATTCATCCGCTGATCGGTGTAATGGCTGGAGCTGTTTCCATGGAGGGTGGACATGGGGCTGCAGCTGCCTATGGGGAAACCATTGAAGGTCTTGGAATTCCATCTGCTATCTCCATTGGTATGGCTGCCGCTACTTGTGGTCTAATCGCTGGTGCCCTTGTCGGTGGTCCAGTCGTTCAATATTTAATACGCAAGTTCAACTTAAAGCCATCTTCTGAAGAAACAGAAGAATATGTAGAAAAAGCACAGCATGAAATTACCGAGAAATCATTTATGGTACAGGTCTTCTTAATTACCTTCTGTATGGCTGTTGGTACATATGTCGGTGAATGGTTCTCTACTATGACTGGTTTTGTGTTACCGGGCTACGTAGGGGCGATGTTTGTAGCTGTAATTGTTCGTAACATTTTAGATCGCTTTAATCCTAATCTAATCAATATGAAAGAGATTAACCTAATAGGAGATATCTCTCTTGGTATTTTCCTATCTATGGCACTGATGAGCATCAAGCTCTGGGAAGTAGCAGACTTAGCCCTTCCATTGTTTGTCATCATATTAGCGCAAGTGATCTTCATCGTATTATTTGCAGTAATCGTCCTTTTCCGTTTGCTAGGAAAAAATTATGATGCAGCCATTATGGTATCAGGTTTCCTTGGTCATGGACTTGGAGCAACACCTAACGCCATGGCCAATATGTCAGCAGTAGTTTCAAAATTTGGGCCATCCCGTAAGGCGTTCTTAGTAGTACCAATCGTTGGTGCTTTTTTGATCGATGTTTTCGGTATGCCAATTATTATTACTACAATTAATTTGTTTAAATAGACAAAATAAAAGCGCAAGCCTTTAAATATCAAAGGTTTGCGTTTTCTTATTGGAATAGGTTATTCAAAATAGTTATCTCGAAGAAACTCCTAGACTTCCAAGTCAAAAACCATCATGTAATATTTCCCAATTAGTGTTTGGAGGATTTAAATATTTTATTCTGGGTATCTAATATACTTACGAGTTGAGCTTAGGATGTGATGTTTTTATGTTTGGACTATCTGACCTCTTGTCACTGATTATTTCTGCATTTATCATCTTGCCTGTGGTCGTATTTCTGCGAGAATCCGGTTATTTAATCGTTAGCTGGTTATTCGGAGTAGTAAAACCACGGCTTACAATCGGTTCTGGACCCAGGCTCTTTAAAATTGGAATGATTGATATACGTAAATATTATCATTTGTATAGCTGGTTTTCCTACGATGACTTAAAGCGTAAAAGTAAGTTTGCTTATGTTAGCATTTATTCTGGACCAATATTGGTTAACCTGATTATTGCCCTCCTCATTAACTTCTTAATTGCCAACGGATGGGCTGCAGAATATAAAACATTTTGGGATCGCTTTGTTTTCTATGCCTTCTATTATTTGTTATTTGATATAGTACCTATGATTACGATTAATGGTAAACCGAACAACGGCATGATTATTTATGAAATGATTCGATACGGAAAGAGAATCGACTTCAACGCAGAATCCTTCCTCCCAGCTACTTCAGATGTGGAGAACGAGTATCATGAACAGATGAAGCAAATAGAAGAAATAAAAAAAGAGAGAGAAGAGGAAAAACATGAACACTAAACTATTCACTTTTCTTCTCTCTCAAAAGAACCGATTTAAGATAATCTCTTAAATCGGCTCTTTTTTATATAAAATCGTGTTTATGCATTCTTTATCGTAAATACAGCCTAGCCTAGTAGCTAAGCCTATTTTTTTATACCTCCCTTAGACGCCTTGCTTTAAGAGCAAGCCCTTGGTTCAGTATCAAGGCACCTATCATTTGAATGACTGTCTTCACAATTACTTGGCCGACAATTGCTGCTGGTACAGCTTCCCACGGTATAAATCCTGCTCCAAGTGGACTCAATCCAACGATTACAAAAACAACAGAATCAAGAAGACCTCCAACAATACCACTGTAAAAAACTCTCCACGCCATTGGTAACTTTAAGCGTGTATAGATTTCTGTATCTGCTGTCTCGGCGATGACAAAAGATAAAGCAGATGCTGCCACAATCATTAAAGTATCTCCAAGTGCAAATGATGCAGTCCCTGATAAGAGTAATGCTAAGAAGATAAATAAATATGTTTTAGCTCTACCATATTTATTTTGCACAAGATCTCGAAAAATGAAGGTTGCTCCAACAAAAAGCGTTCCCATAGGAACGATAAACATGCCAAACTCTAACGGTGCAAATCTAGCCGTCACCACATTTGCAATAACAATAGATAATAAATAAAATAATATTCTCATTATGCTTCTCCTTTAAACATCACTAACTTTGTAAAGGTTAGTACCGTTTATATATTCTTTTCCTCAAGTTCTCGCTTCGTATTTAAATACTCCTCAAGCCCATTTTCACGTAATTTACATGCTGGGCACTCTCCACAACCATCTGCAATGATTCCGTTATAACAGGTTAAAGTTCTTTCTCTCACATACTCAAATACACCAAGAGAATCTGCTAGCTCCCATGTTTGTGCCTTGTTGATCCACATTAATGGTGTATGAATGACAAAGGAACTATCCATTGATAAATTTAATGTCACATTCATCGATTTGATAAAAACGTCGCGACAATCGGGATACCCACTAAAGTCTGTTTCACAAACCCCTGTCACGATATGCTTTGCTCCTACTTGACTAGCTAAGACACCAGCAAATGAAAGAAAAAGCAGATTTCTTCCGGGAACAAATGTTGAAGGTAGCTCACTTTTATCCCCTTCTTCAATTTTGATCTCCTCGCGTGTCAATGCATTAGCTGCAAGCTGATTTAGTAATGACATATCGAGCACATGATGTTCGATGCCAAGCTCTTTTGCTATTTCTTTTGCACAGTCAATCTCCAGGCGATGCCTTTGACCATAATCAAAGGTCACGGCCACCACTTCTGCAAAATTTTCAATCGCCCAGAACAAACAAGTCGTACTATCTTGCCCTCCACTGAATACAATAAGTGCTTTACTTTGTTTCATGTATAAATCTCCTTCACGACGAAAAACAGCACACTAAGAGAAGTGCTGTTTTCATCTTAGTTTTTTTAAGAGGGTCGCTAATAACCTCTTCCTTGCTAACAAGGATCTATTTAATTAATTTTATTTATAAGTAATCGTCTAGAAGTAAGAAGTTCCTAGTTCCTATTCAATTCCATTTATCGATTATCAATATTTTCTGGATTAAGATCATGGTTCATTAAACGATAGCTCGCGATTTCCTCATATTTTGTTCCTGGTCGTCCATAGTTGCACCACGGATCAATAGAGATACCACCACGTGGTGTAAATTTCCCCCAAACCTCAATATATCTAGGGTCTAGCAGTTTGATTAAATCATTCATAATAATGTTCACACAGTCCTCGTGGAAATCACCATGGTTTCTAAAGCTAAATAAATATAGCTTCAGCGATTTACTTTCCACTATTTTTTTATCCGGGATGTATGAAATATACATAGTGGCAAAATCAGGTTGTTGCGTTATTGGACATAGACTCGTAAACTCTGGACAATTAAACTTCACAAAATAATCTCGATTAGAATGGAGATTGTCTACTGATTCTAATACTTCAGGCGCATAGTTAAATGCATATTGCACTTTTTGATTTCCTAATAAGGTCAAATCTTCTAATCCTTCAGCTGACTTTCGGCCAGACATAAAAAAACCCCCTTGAAAAGTAATACCAAATCTTTTCAAGGAGAGGCTGCAACATTTTCTATAAAACTTTACAGGATTAAAACAAAAAAGCCATGTCCAGTTATGGACATGGCATGTTCGTCATGTATCCATAGTTTTTTATAGAGGGTATCTGCTATGAACCTCTCCTGAAAAATTTCAGGTATTTATCTAAAAAAATAATATAATACATGGAGATAAATGTCAAATTGTTTAAAATAATCTTGATACTGCTTTTGTATTCTTTATAACTAGGACTAGATTAGTAAGATATTAACCATTAACTAGTTGAGGCGTCGTGTTACGTATCAAATAATCAAATGATCCAAGTGCAGCGGTTGCCCCTGAACCCATTGAAATGATGATTTGCTTGTATACTGTGTCCGTACAGTCACCTGCTGCGAATACGCCAGGCATGCTTGTCGCACCATGCTTATTAATAATGATTTCATTATTTTGATTTAAATCAATTATACCTTTTAAAAATTCTGTGTTCGGTAGTAGACCAATTTGTACGAAAACCCCTTGTAGCTCAATATGCTCTTCTTTTCCAGACACAACATCCAAATAAGTTAACCCGTTCACTTTATCTGTACCTGTAATTTCTTGTGTTAAGGCATTTGTTAAAACCGTTACATTAGATAGACTATGTAAACGCTCTTGTAATACTGTATCAGCCTTTAGCTCTGCATTCCGTTGTAATAGGTAAACATGATTAACAATACCCGCTAAGTCAATTGCTGCTTCAACTCCAGAGTTTCCACCGCCAACTACTGCCACATCTTTCCCTTTGAAGATAGGACCATCACAATGCGGACAATATGCTACGCCTTTATTTTTAAATTCTTGCTCGCCCGGTACACCTAATTGACGGTAGCGTGCCCCTGTTGAAAGAATAACTGTTTTTCCTTTCAATACTGCACCGTTTTCTAAAGTTACTTCTACCATCTCGTTACGAGTAATACTTGTAACTCGTTGGGATTTCATAATATCTACATTGTAATCCGCTACATGTGCCTCTAGGCTTGAAACAAATTGTGGACCTTCTGTAGCTCTGGTACCAATAATGTTCTCAATAGCCAATGTGTCATTTACTTGGCCACCAAAGCGCTCCGCTACAATTCCTGTGCGAATACCTTTACGAGCAGAATAGATTGCGGCTGAGGCACCTGCCGGACCGCCACCAACTACTAATACATCGAACGGCTCAACGTCTCCAAATTCAGAGCCGTCAGACGCTTCTCCAAGCTTGTTTAAAATATCCTCAAGCTCCATACGCCCTCCACCAAAGTTCTCACCGTTCATATAAACTGTTGGTACGGCCATAATGTCACGTTCTTTAATTTCGTCTTGGAACGTGCCACCCTCTACCATTGTGTTAGAGATATTTGGATTTAACACAGACATAATATTCAATGCTTGCACAACGTCTGGACAATTGTGACAAGTCAGGCTCACGTACGTTTCAAATTTCATAGGTTTCTTGATTGCTTGAATGCGTTTAATCACTGACTCGTCTACCTTTGGAGCACGACCAGAAACCTGTAATAAGGCTAGTACTAATGATGTAAATTCATGGCCAAGTGGTAAGCCTGCGAATGTTACACCTGACTCCTCCCCCACCTTATTAATGCTAAAGCTAGGAGTACGCTCTAGTAATGCATGTTGTACAGTAATTAGCGGAGACATATTTTCTAACTCCGTTACAAGATCAAGCATATCATTGGATACCTTATCATCGCTTACGCTTACTTTGATAACTATCTCACCTTCTAATAATGCTAAATACTGTTGTAACTGAGCTTTCAAGTTTGCATCTAATAGCATAAACTTCGCTGTCGCTGACATGTAGAATTATTATAGTCAGAAAATTATATAACTATCATTAAATAATAAATCTATATGTTATCCTCAACGAGCAGCCCCTCACCTCTATTCATAATTTTTTAATACGCTTATTTCTTTTTTCTTTGTAATCCTAATAAAAAATAGCGACAAGGCTGTCTGAAAATAATTTCATAACAGGCACTTGCCGCTTAAATCTCGCTCTAGTTTATATAGCTTAGAAACTTAGATTTTACCAACTAAGTCTAAGCTTGGAGTTAAAGTTTCGCCGCCTTCTTGCCATTTAGCTGGGCAAACTTCGCCTGGATTGTTGCGAACATATTGAGCTGCTTTTATTTTGTTTACTAACGTAGATGCATCACGACCGATACCACCAGCGTTAATTTCGTAAGCTTGTACAATACCTTCTGGGTCAAGGATGAAAGTACCGCGCTCTGCTAAGCCATCTTCTTCATTTAATACATCGAATGCTTTAGAAATTGTGTGGGATGGATCACCAATCATTATGTATTCGATCTTGCCGATAGTATCGGAAGTATCATGCCAAGCTTTATGTGTGAAGTGAGTGTCTGTCGATACAGAGTAAACTTCAACTCCTAAAGATTTTAATGTTGCATATTCATTTTGTAAGTCTTCTAGCTCTGTAGGACATACGAAAGTGAAATCTGCAGGATAGAAGCATACTACCGACCATTTACCTTTGAAGTTTTCAGAAGATACGTCGATAAATTCACCTTGTTGAAATGCTTTTGCAGTGAATGGTGCAATTTCTTTACCTATTAATGCCATGATTTATAGCCTCCTATGTATTATTTATTATTTCTCATAAGTATTAAAATTATCTTATAATAATTCTAATGTATAGTTTTATTATTCTATACATTTAGTTCTCAGTCAACCATTAAGGTATGAAAATGAATTACTAACATTTACTCCTAATAGAATATGAGTATTATTTTTATTTTTTTTTTAAAAGTAAAGGTCCTATTAAGATAGGCTTACAATCCGGATAGAATCCTTTTCCAAAAAAACGAATGAATCGAATTAGGATTCTTTCCACGGAGCATACGAATTAAAGTACCAAAGCACATATTTTGCAAGTTGTTCAACCCAATATTCCAGTGGGATATCAAGAAGAGATTAACGTAATTGTTAGGGAACCAATGGTAATGAATTTAATTCAGAAAGGTGAGACATACTTTGTTGGATACACGATAAAAAGAAATGGTTTAATTTTTCTCAGTGACATTGAAACTATTGAGGATCACAAATAAGCTTAGTTATTCAACTAACGTGTGCGTTAGTAAAAAACAATATCAAAGTAAAATGAGCCAGGAGAAAATATCCTAGCTCATTTTTTAAGTGTATTTTAAATCAACCTGTACCTTTAACATAGCCTTATTTTAAAAGGAACTTCATACTTACTATATTCTAAATGGCCAACGTCGGTATCTATAAGAAGAGCTATACACCTCTTTTATTTCCCCAGATGAGTGTATGTAACTGAGGCAGCACTTTAACGTTCTTTAATTCTTCATCCATCATCACTTGATCGATTAGCATTTCATATTTCTTTAATAAATGGCTAACTAAATGTATATTATCCTTTGAAGTAATATCATCATTTCCTAGCTGTAGATAAAAAGGAATAGTTGGGTATCGGAGATGAACGTCTTTAGCATAGGTATAATCCTCCTGATTGAATAGGACGACTTTAAGAGATATATGCTGGTTGTTTCTTCTATCTTTCAGTTTTTTCAACATACTAGTAAGCACAGAAAAATCTGTCGTCATACCAGAGCTAGGTGGCTTCGGAGAAATTGTCAGTTCATCTATTTCATACAACCAATCTTGCCATTTACTTCCCTGGGTTTCAACGCCAATCTTAATATTATTCTCTTTTAAAATGGCAACAAGAGCTCCCAGATGACGAAGAAGTGCCGGATTTCCTCCTGATATCGTGACGAATGAAAAACCGTTGCCTCCATGGCGTTTCAACTCAGACCAGATCTCTTCTGCTGTCATTTGTACGATAAGATGCTTGCCACTGCCATCCCATGTAAAGGATGAGTCGCACCAGGAACAGGAATAATCACATCCGGCAGTGCGTACAAACATAGTCTTCTGGCCAACTACCATTCCTTCACCTTGAATTGTAGGACCAAAAATCTCTATAACAGGTACTTTACTCAACCTCCATCCATTCCCTTCTCGCCTCAGCATAGCTTGTAGGAGTTTCATACAGCTTGATAAACTCCACACGTGTCCCATTAAACCGTTGTTCATCAAGTAAGGCTTCCGTCAACTTCTCATAAATCCAAACGACGATATTTTCTGCAGTGGTGTTCATCGGTGGTAGTGTTTCATTTATATAATGATGATCCAAATAAATTTCTATTTTCTGTTTCCAAATCTCCTTGATGTCTCCAAAATCAACCACAATGCCCCGTTCATCCGTATAGCCACTTAAACCTAGTACAGCGCGATACGTATGACCATGTAGATTTTTACATTTACCCTCATAGTTATGCAAATGATGAGCAGCATCAAAAGTAAATTCTTTGCTAACAAGAACACGTTTTGAATGGTATTTCAGCTGACTACTTTGAATATCTTCCTCGATTATTTGTAGCTTATCAACTATTCTAAAATTAGTCATGCGTTAAAATTCCTCCTTAAAAATGGTCCCGACATTTCTCCAGAGAGGCCTTAACAATCATTCTAATAAAACATATGCATTAAACATAAAAAAGCCACGTCCTATATGGACATGGCGAATTGTCATGTTTCCATAGTTTTTTATAGAGGGTATTAGCTATGAACCTCTCCCGTTTAATTCCGGGCATTCTTTTATAAGAATATATTATATAAAATGGTAAGAAATTTCAAATATACTTTTTTGTACCTTGTCAATAATACTGTTAAAGTTCTTCTGATACGTTAAACTCCATTACATTTCTTTTATTTTTTTCCGCTTTGAACATATATCTTATACCTTTTCCAGCTAATGCTTCCTCCTTATATCTTGGCAAAACATGAAAATGCGCATGATTTATATGCTGCCCTGCCACTTCTCCACAATTCCAGCCTAAATTATAGCCACTTGGCTCATAAAGCTCATCTAAATATTGCTTCACTTTCTGTAGAAGCTCATAAGTAGCATTCCATTCCTCTTTCGTTAAATCGAAAGCTGTCTCTCTATGTATTTTTGGCACAATAATACCAGCCCCCTCAAGCTGTACACCTTTCTCACGAGCCTCGTCAAGTTGTAAAAACATACAATACTCATTACTTAATATAACGTTTTGTGAGGGCACTAACTCTAAATGACACAGCAAACATTGCTCCATAATAGCAGAACTCCTTTCTTTTTATATTCTACCTGCAGCTATTACACTCATCCTGTACGCCAGTAGATGTTATTCTCGAACTTATGTCTCTCGCTACTTCTTTTGAATAAAAGAAATAATGTTAATATATATTGATGTCATTTCTTGAGGAGTTTTGTCTAAATCATTTTGCACCCATTGCTCGATTAACCCTAAAAATGCAGATGTGATAAACGATAAAAAATATTCCATTGGAACTTTTAATTTGGCATTAATGCTATCATTTCTCTCTAAATTAACACGTACTTTTTCTGAAAAGGCAGCTCTAAATCGAAGATGAAATCCTGCTCTGCCATGATTGCTTAAGAATATTTTTAATAAAGGCGAATGCATTTTAATAGAACTGAATAATGTGGCAGCTAGTTGTTCTTGTTCTTTTTCAAATGTATGTGTAGGTGAATAATTCGATTGTAATTCATCAATATGGTTCCCTAGATCTGCAAATAACTGCTGTTCTATTTGATCCAGTAAATCGAATTTATCCTTATAGTGCAAATAAAATGTCCCTCGGTTAACTTTTGCATGTTTCGTAATATCCCCTATTGTAATTATTTCAAACGACTTATTATCTAAAATCTGCATAAATGACTTCTGAATAAGTTGTTTCGTTTTACGATTCTTCTCTTCATAAATATTCATATAAATCACCTTTCCATCAAAACTCAACATCTTGTTCACTTTTGTTCATTGCTTTTACTTTCATAAAAATTATAAGATAAACGCATACTAAAGCACACTAATAAACAACATCTTGAAAATTAGAAAGGACGAAATCGATTGAGACTATTTAAAGAAAAATTAGCATGGGCTGCACCCATCGCTGTTATATTAATAATTGCGCTATTCTCCTTAAACTTATTTGCTCAAGGAGATCCACAAGTAAAAAATCTACCCGTTGCACTGATTACAAGTGATGAGGGCGAACACGTTGACGTTGTGAGGGCAGCAGCTGAACAAATGAGTAAAGGGATGGATGGCAAAGAGCCAACGATTGCTTTTACTAATGAAAAAGAAGCAGATATTGAAAAATTATTTGCGGATAAACAATATTATGCAGCTTTAGTTATTCCTGAAGGTTTTAATGAATCCGTACAAAATGCCATGGTAAACAACACACCAGCAACATTAAAAGTATATATTAACCAAGGCTTTAACATGACTGGCGCAAACTTTGCGAAAACTGCTTTAAATGGTTTAATTACTCAAATTAGTAACCAATATTCAACAAACTTTGTAGCACAAATAGGTGATCAACAAATCGATGTTAATCAAGCACCCGTGCTTGTAAACCCTATTGTGTCTGAAGAAAAAGTATTTAATGCGATCTCTACTGCTACAGCAAATGGCAGTGCACCAACATTACTGGCCGTACCTGCGTGGGTAGGTGCATTAATCGGTGGTTTCATTGTATTTTTAGCATCTTCAAACATACTTAAAAAGGAAATGCTCACACGTAAACAAACATTACGCCTGATAGGTGGACAGATTTTATTTGGTGTTATTATTGCCTTATTCTCGGGCTTTACCGTTGCAACACTGGCACTTTTGGCTGGTATTAATATGCCAAGCTACCTCTTAGTTGCTTTCTTTGTATCGTTTGCAGCGTTCTGTTTCTTCTTATTAGTATCCGCTATTACTGCATGGATCGGAAAGCCAGCCATTACATTATTCATGGTTGTCATGCTATTAGGTATGGGTGTTCTAATGACACCACAAGAAATGCTTCCAAGTTTCTTCGTCAACTTCATTCGTCCATGGGTACCGATTCGTTTTGCTTCTGAGGGTTTACGTGATATTTTCTACTTTGGAAGTGGGTTCTATACTGGCCAATCATTCAACATAATTTTAGGTATTGGTATTGTAGGTTTAGTTATTTTCCTACTCTCCATTTTTAAACCAGTAAAAGTACCAAAAACTAATACGAAATAAGAGAATTGGCTTCGACTCAATTAGATTAAACGTTATTAACATCTTTCATAACAAAAAAACCAACCCCATAAGGTTGGTTTTTTTATTGTCTTACCTTTTTTATCCGGATGTGATTAGGAGTTCATACGATTAAACATGTTACAATCAAGGTATGAAGAACAGTTGGAGTGAGTAGAGATGAGTAAACGAGAACAACAAAAGCAACAACGTCGTGAAAACATTATCAAGATTGCAACAGACTTATTTTTGGAACAAGGTATACAAACTATACAAATGCAAGATATCGCGACTGCTGCTGGCGTTGGAATAGCAACGTTATTCCGTTATTTCCCTAAAAAAGAGTATTTAGTGATAGCTGCTACAAATGCTATTACGGATAAAATGGCTACAGATGTAGGGGAGATTGTGGAGCAAACAATCCCTGCATATGAAAAAATAGAGCAGATTTTAGATTATTATATAAATGTAACGAAGGATCCACAGCTACGTTTAGCGAAGTTTTTTGAGTCATTTGATTTATATGAAAAAATAGCGGAGGAATCACCTGATCAATATGCAGAATACTTATCTGCACGCAGCAAATTGGCAGGTATTTTATTAACAGTAGGTGATCAGGGCAAGCAAGATGGTAGTTTAAGATCTGATGCCGATTTGCAAGTATTTATGATGACGATGGTTCAAAATTTTAGTATATTCGCTTATAAATCAAGGCTGACAAAGCATGATGCCTATCTTTCGTCGTTACTTACTGCAGAAAAACAATTATTAATGATGAAGGATGTTTTTTTACGTTACATCCGACCATAATAAGTAACGGACTTAGGAATTGACATTTTGACAGTTAAGTTGTTTACTAGTAAGTATAAAAGTGATAGTCAGCTATCACTTTATATGAAACTTAGGAGGCCATTTACATGAGTCGTTTATCAGGTAAAGTTGCAATTATTACAGGAGCTGCGCAAGGTATGGGTGCAGCACATGCAAAATTATTCGTTGAGCACGGTGCAAAAGTCATTTTAACAGATTTAAATGAGGAAAAAGGAAATGCATTTGCAGCTGAGTTAGGTGAGAATGCGCTTTTTGTAAAACAAAATGTAACATCTGAAGAGGATTGGGCTACCGTTATTGCAAAAGCAGAAGAAGCTTTTGGTCCAGTAAACATTTTAGTAAACAATGCCGGTATTACAATGGCTAAAAATATGCTGGATATTACAGTAGAAGAATACCGTCGTATCGTTGACATTAACCAAGTTTCCGTGTTCTTAGGTATGAAAACAGTAGCAGCTTCCATGATGAAAGCTGGTGGCGGTTCCATCGTCAACATTTCTTCTATGAACGGCTTAGTTGCTGGGGCTGTTGGTTACACTGATACTAAATTTGCCGTACGTGGTATGACAAAAGCAGCTGCAATTAACTTAGCTCCAATGGGCATTCGCGTAAACTCTGTACATCCAGGTGTAATCGCTACACCAATGGTTGTGCAAGAAGATACAAAAGCAGCGGTTGAAGAATTCGCTAAACACATTCCTTTAAAACGCGTTGCACAACCAGAGGAAGTATCAAACATGGTACTATTCTTAGCTTCTGATGAATCTAGCTATTCAACAGGTTCAGAATTCGTAATTGATGGCGGATTAACAGCACAGTAAGATTTTAAAAGGTCGATTTTCTATTAATGTAGAAAATCGACCTTTTTTTTATTTAATTTTCATTCCCAGTTCACCCTGCGATGAGATCAATGTCTTTATCTCGGTATTTAACTCTAGCGATTTTTTCACCCCTAGGTATTGTGAAAAAAACCTGAATTATGTCATTCTATCCAATTTACCAACTTACTCATTATTTTATGAAGAACTACTAAGTAACAGTAGCTTAACAAAATTAGGACGCTTTTGAGGTTTATTGCAAAATTCAATAACATTGGAAGGGATAACTTGACCTATTTGGTCTCTGCTATCCTTTTTACTTCTGCTCCTCCAATTAAAATCATTACATCTGTGTCTTTTAACCAACCTCAAACTAAAAAATAGCATATTGGTAAAAAAACGATTGGAGTTGGTGGCATGAGTAAGTTAAATCCAGATAAACTCACTGTTGAATATCGAGATGGTGTTTCAGCTACAGGACCCATCATTTCCAGAAGTCACACACTGACTCACTCTGATTTCACTGGAGAATTATTCTTAACAATTGGAACACAATTTGCATGGGATAAAATTAATACTGAAATGAGAGACGAAGTACTAGGCGTTTGGAAAACACAAGGAAATAGTTTAAATTACAACGTATATCTATATCTAGATAAAGAAAATCACGACTTAAGTGCAGCAACAAAGCGGAATGAAGTTTTTAGGCGCGAATTACCACTTGCATTAACAACCATTCGATATGGCGATAGGTTTTTATTTGACCTATACCCAAGTTTAGATTATGCCTTAATAATCGTTAACTTTATGTCCATTTATCCGTCATTATTTAAACAGGAGGTTTGGGGTACCTTTAGCAATTACTCCATAACACTATAAACAAATAACTTGAATACCTACCGACCTTAATATGGAAGCTTCATACAACTCGTTTACGTTTAAACCACCAAAACATGTTGGATCAATATTTTTGGTGGTTCTCTTATTAAATAAGTGCGATTTGTATAAATCGAATGTGGCCTCATTTTTATGTATTCTATACACAGAATACATAATTAGTAACGATATCACGGATTGCTATGCTATATTATATAAGTAATAAACAACTCTCGTTGACACCGAATAATGGTAACTTTAGATTAGGCAAATTAGCATTATTGGGTGCCAAACCCATTAGAGTTCTTCAGGAACAAAGAATTCTACCGCAGCATCTCCTTGTGAGATGCTGCTTTTTTGTTTCTTAATTTTGAATAGGGATTTCCCATTTCAAGAGGAATTTATATTCCTTTAATGACTGGTATACTAATACTGTTAAATTGTTACCATCTTACCAGCTAGAATATTGTGACAATATCGTTCCAGTTTGTTCTTTTAGAAATAATATACTTCTCCCTATCACAAATTCAGTCTAGATATTGAAAAAAATTCTTAAGTTTAGTGAACGGTCTATCCTTCAGGCATTAAGAGCACTGATAATTAAGTATCCAAGGGTATACAGCCTTTTAAGTATGCTCCACCTTTTGGATGATTTCCTACAACTAGGTCCCCGCCATGCTGTTTAATAATTCGCTGAGAAATAGTTAATCCTAATCCGGCTCCTCCCGTTGAGCGATTTCTTGATGCTTCCCCTCTATATAGCGGTTCAAAAACTCTTTGCAGATCCTCTGCAGAGAACCCCTCCCCTGTATCTTGTATCGTAAAGATCACACATGTTTCATCTCTATTGCAATTGATATAAATTTCACCATTTCTAGGTGTATGTCTGACCGCATTATCTATTAAGTTATTCAATGCTCGCTCTAATAAGTGTGAATCGCCCTTAATATTACAATCACTTGTCAAATTATTTACAATGATAGAGATATCCTTTTGCTCAGCCCGAGGGCTTAAGCTTTCAATCGATTTCTTGAGAACAAGTATCAGATCAACCCTATTTTCACCACGTACCATTTCTTGGTACTCTGTCTTCGCAAACGTGAAAAGCTCCTCTACAAGTCGGTCCAACTGCGCTGACTTCTCCTTACAAACTGCCAAATACTTTGCTCTCTTTTCAGGCGAATCAGCAATACCTTGCTCTAGGCCGTCTAAATAACCCCGTAAGGCAAATAACGGTGTCCGTAAATCATGCGCAACAGCAGCAATCACAAACCTCCGTTCATCTTCCAATTCAACTTGTTTATCAAAAGATTTTTTTAAACTATCGACCATAACATTAAACCCATCATGGGCTTCAGCAATTTCTGAAATCTTTGAAGAAGGGATTTGGATATCTAAATCTCCATCTGCAATTTGGCGAGCACAGAGGCTCATTTTCTCTAAAGGGAGGAGAATATATCTTCGCATTGTATAGGCCACAATCAAAAAGGCCAATAGTAGACCCGTAATTCCCGCAACTATTTGTGTAATTTTTGAATTGGTCGGAATTCCAAGATTGAATGACTTTGTTTCAAGAAAATGCCCACCTACATAAAATATCCACGGGAAAATAAGTATAATTAATAAACTAAGAATGGTAAATTTACGAATGCGAATAGTTTTCACTTTTTTCTCCTTTGAAGCGATAACCTATACCCCATACGTTAACTATAAATTGGGGATTATTCGGATCAGCTTCAATTTTCTCCCGAAGTCGGCTTAGATGGACACGAATAGTATGTTTATCACCAATCCCTTCCCAAAATTTTCCGAGTAATTGATCATATGAAAAAACATATTTTGGATGTTCCGCGAACAGTTGCAGCAAATCATACTCTTTCGGCGTCAGTGATATGGATTGCCCATCTATAAATACTTCTCTTGTGGACAGATCCAATAAGAGACGTCCATAATCTAAGACCTTTCTGAATTCTTGCTTAGAACTGGATCGCCTTAATACAGCCTTTACTCTTGCAACAATCTCTCCTGGCGAAGCAGTTTTGACTATATAATCGTCTCCTCCAAGTGCTAATCCACGAATTTTATCTACGTCATCACTCAGAGCACTTAAAAATAGAATTGGCACATTACTTTCCATACGGATCTGCCGACATAACTCAAAACCATTTTGACCCGGCATCATGATATCTAGGACGAGGCAATCAATTGTACTTTGTTTCAGGGCGACGAGTGCCCAATTAGTGTCATAAGCCGTTTTCACATAAAAGCCTTCATTTTCTAAGAAATCTCTCAATAGTTCAACAATGCTAATGTCATCGTCAACGACTAAAACCGTATATCTTTCCATTACGAAAATTCCACCTTTCCTCAGACGACTCCCATAGATACAAATTAACAAAATTAAAATATAGTTTTAGTTTATCACTTTTACATTAAAGAATAAGTTTTCCGATGGATTGTGATGATTTTGTGATTGTTTCATACCCTCTTTTGAGACATTCAAAGGTTATTCTTTCATTGTGGAGCTATCATCATCTATTTGAAATACTCCACACTTTAACTATATTAAGGGAGGATTTACAAATGGGTATTGAAGATCAAACTTTCTCATTCTTTCCATTCGGTGCTTTGTTTTGCCTTACACTATTCTGTATTGTAGCGGTTCGCATATACGCAATACGCTGTCGTTATATGCATTCCAAGCAAATTGACCGTCTTAAAGACCTTGTAATTGAGGGGGACCTAACTGAGTCGGAATATCAACGACTGAAAAATTTACTTACAAAGTAAAGACATTATCGAATAAAAATCATTTTAAATGGAGGTAATATTCTGTATATCCAAATTGTATTGTTTGATGGATTTGATTTATTAGACGTTATTGCACCTTATGAAGTGTTTACTGCTGCAGCGATGTACGCAAATGAAGACATCACCGTTCAACTCGTTTCTCCTGAAGGGGAACGAATGGTACCAAGCGGGGTAAATCACTTACCTATTCAAGCTAGCGGTAAACTTGATATAAACAGTAAAGGAATTATTCTTATTCCAGGAGCATTTGGTTCGGTTCACGAGGATGGACCAGATTCGAGCCCAGCTAAATTACAACAAGCAACGGAAACAGAGTTAAGTAATTTACTCATTGAAGCTATTAAGAAACCAGATCTATTGCTTTCAGCAGTTTGCGGTGGTTCTCTCATTTTAGCAATGGGTGGATTGTTAGAAGACCGGCATGCTGTTACCCACCACATGGGGATGGGGCTTTTAAGTGCTACAAATGCGATTCCGGTTAATGCTAGAATTGTAGATGATGGTAATATTGTTACTGGCGGTGGCGTTACTTCGGGACTCGATGTTGCCCTTTACCTAGTTGAGCGAGAATTAGGTCCCCGTATAGCACACGCAGTGGAGCAACTGTTAGAGTATGAACGCAGGGGTACGGTTTGGAGAGCAGAGGGAGATGTACCGAGAGAAAATCAACAAAAAAATATAATTAAACCGACAAGTAATGAGGCCTTAACTGAATAAATTTTATAACACGTAGCGTTAAGATGGAAATTCAACAAATCCTTAATTAAAATAACCACCTAAAACGCTGATAAATTAACGTTCTAGGTGGTTATTTTAAAAACCTCATCTATTTATGATACGGTTCGCCCTTCATAATTCGAAATGCTCGGTAAATCTGCTCCACTAAAACGAGCTTCATAAGCTGGTGTGGTAGAGTCATTTTGGAAAAGGATAACTTTTCGTCGCTTCGCTTCATAACTTCTTCATGCAATCCTAGAGAACCACCTATTACAAAAGCTATTTTGCTTCTTCCATAAGTCATTAACGACTCGATATCTGCAGCAAGCTGTTCAGAGGTTTTCATCTTTCCTTCGATAGCTAAAGCGATGACATATGTGTCTGCACCGATTTTTGCTAGGATACGGTCTCCTTCCTTCTTCTTTACGATTTCCATGTCTGCCTCGCTCAGATTCTCAGGAGCTTTTTCATCTGCTACTTCGACAAGATCTATTTTTGCATAGCTTCCCAGTCTCTTTGTATATTCTTCAATCCCCATTTTCAAGTATTTTTCCTTCAGCTTACCTACTGATATAATTTGTATATTCACAGGTTATCCACCTTTACATTTCATTTACAAACAAGTTATTAACAACACTTATCCACATATCCACAACACTTATCTACATGTTGTGTCGTCATTTTCATGAGCCACAAGATATATTGCAGAATTGTTACAATAGGTACAACTTGTGGATAACTGTTTTTCCTCATTTAATTTCTCCATCACTGGGAATGTTTTTTCCTCTGCTACAAAGATATCTAAAGCGTGATTTATATGGGTTTCGCAACTGAATATTCTCACTATTTAACTCCCTTTCTCTTTAAAATTACTTAACATAGTTATACACATTTTTTCTATTGTTATCCACAGTCTATTTTAACAAAGAAAAAACGAGTAGGAAAGACAAGCTTTTCTTTCCATACTCGTTGTGTAAAACTTCTGTTGCTACTTTTTAGTTATCCACATGTCTATAACTGAGTGGAGTCCTTTAATGTTAAAGTTAATTCGACTATTTCTCCTTGACGGTACACCTTGACGTCCAAACTATCACCAATATCTTTTTCATTATATAGATGCTTTCTAAGATCGATGGAATTCTCCACTTTTTCTCCATCCATTTCTACAATGACATCATAGGTTTTTATACCAGCAATTGCTGCAGGTGTTCCTTCATATACTTCATCTACAACAACCCCAGTAGTAACTTCTGCAGGTAGTTTTAAAGTATCTCGTTGATGAAATGCTGGAACATTTGTTAAATCGATAAGTGTAACACCCATAGAAGGTCGAATTACTTTACCATTGACTTCTAAGTCTTCAATTATAGGCATTGCGGAGTTTACTGGAATAGCCAAGCCAATTCCTTCTATTGTTGACTCAGAGATTTTCATCGAATTGATGCCTATAAGCTGACCGGCTAAATTAATCAATGCTCCACCACTATTACCCGGGTTAATGGCTGCATCCGTTTGTAAAACTTCTGCTTGCCAATCCACAGTCCCATCTTCATTGATATCCACTGGAATAGCACGGTCCGTACCAGAAACTACACCAGTAGTAACTGAACCATAAAAGTCTAAGCCGAGAGGATTACCAATAGCAATAACTGTTTCTCCCTGCTTTAATGTATCTGAGTTTCCGATCTCTAAAACTGTTTCAATTCCTTTATCGTCTATTTCTAACACGGCTAGATCTGTCCACATGTCACTTCCGACTAATTTTGCGTCTGCTTTTACTCCATCCTTTAATGTCACTTCTAATGCTTCTGCACCTGCAATTACATGATGGTTCGTAATGATATATGCTTTTCCGCCTTCTTTTTTATAGATTACTCCTGAACCAGTGCCAGCCTCCTGCTCCGTGGAACTTTGGCTCCAGAAATTTCTTACGGATTGAATATTAGTAATACCGACTACTCCCGCCGAGGCTTTTTCTACTGCTCCGGTTACATCCGTAGTAATATCTACGCTTACTTGCTCTGTTTTAGTTGTTTTACTTGTCGTTGCTTCACCTTCTGTTTGGGAAGGTAAATTATTTACAACAGAAGGAGTTAAAAACCAAACTAGAAGAGCTCCTACTAGGACTCCTGCTAATCCACTGAAGAAATAACCTACTACTCCTCTTTTCTTATCCTTATTTCTTACTTTTGGTGGTTCTTGTTCAGGACCATATGAATTATAGTAACCCATTGCACTCTCCCTTTCATTAAACAATATGTTCGTAAGCTTACTTTACCCACTAAACATTAAAATTAAATGAAAATAATCTAAAATTAAATTAAAAAAAGCTCCAAAAGCTTTTAGGCTCCTGGAACTTTATAATTATACTAGTACTAATTCAGTTGGCTGATTTGCATCCGTGTCGTGTAAGTGAACATATTCACCTGCGATGATACCACACGATTGTAAGGTTTGGGTAACGCTCATTCTTGCTAGGTCCTTCATGTTATTATCCTTGCTAAGATGTGAGAGGTACACATTAGTTGATTTTAAATCAATTACCTCACTCATAGCTACCGCAGCATCTTCGTTAGAGACATGTCCCACGTCACTTAGTATTCTGCGTTTGACCGACCAAGGATAGCGTCCCATTTGTAGCATACTGACATCATGATTGCTTTCGAAGACAAAGGCATCTGCTCCTTTAATATGTCCCTTCATGCGATCACTTACATATCCCGTATCTGTAATTAAAACAAGCTTGCGCCCATTTTCATGAAATATATAAAACATCGGATCTGCAGCATCATGGGAGACACCAAACGATTGGATATCCATAGAGCCAAACGTTTTCACCGATTCCATATCAAAAGTGAAACGTTGATCTAAGGGCACCTTTCCAACAAGTGAATCCATTGCTCCCCATGTTTTTTCATTGGCGTATATTGGTACACCATATTTTCTAGCTAATACACCGAGCCCCTTTATATGATCACTATGCTCGTGAGTAATGAAGATACCAGAAAGATTTTTTATTTCTCTTCCAATTCCTTGAAAGAGCTCGTCCATTTTTTTGCCGCTTAGGCCTACGTCAACTAAAAAAGAATGCTTCTCGTTTTCTACGTAGATGGCGTTTCCGCTGCTCCCGCTAGCTAATACACTAAACTTCATCATCAAAACTCCTTATTCTACTGCTGATGAATCTACTTCTGTTGGTATTTCAATAATTCTTCCTTCTACCGCATTTACAAAGTGTTCATCTATAGTTCCGTCCTCACGTTCCACAAGTATTCGCCAAGTTGGTGCAAATACCTGCGTCTCGGCTTGTTGGACTAATGTAAAATAGCCCAGACTAATATCTGTAACGGTTGAATTGGCAACTAGCAAACCTTTGGAATATAGATTTGAAACTGCTTGAATAGTAGGCAATAGATTTTTAGACTCACTATAATCCTCTAAGTTATCTAGGATGGTTTGCTCATAGCTTATGAGTTCATTATTCTCATTCCAATAGACTACTAATTTAGCTTTTTGATTGTAATAGACAAGACGATCATTTACTTTTTGAAAAAAAATTGCCATACGAGCTTCCTCGTCTATTTTCCACAATCCATATGAAGAACCTTTAAATATATTATCACTGATGAGAGTTTCGATGGAATTCTCTTCGGTTATTGGTATAGGTTTTATAAATGTGCCGACTATTTGTGCATCAGGCTTAAATTCAACTGTTTGATTTTCTAATTCTTCTATTTCTTCTGGCTTAAAGTTATGAACACTACCAGAAACATAATAGGCTTCTTCCACAGTAACACTAGAAGCTTTTGACACATTAATGTTCTCTACTTTTAGACGATCCTCTGTCGTGGTAGAGCTTAAAACTTCTATATTTTGACCTGCTGTATATCTATTCAAATATAAGGAAAACAAAAAGACATTCAAGATAGAAAAAACAATGATAAAAATAGTCTTCGTTTTATTCCAATCCATAGGTGCCACCTCCTATAGTTTCTGGAGATAGTCTTAACCATGATCCATTAACTTGATAATACCAAGAGGGCACCAAAGTAAATAAAGGTTGGTCTTCGTCTTTGGATATATAATAGCCTTGTACTAAATCCTCTATTAAAGAGACTTGTGAATTTGGGGCTAAGCTAAGTAATTCATATGCATTTTGACCGGAAGGTAACTCTAAATCAGTGGAAGTTATCGGTAGAGCATTTAACGTGTAATACGGTCTATTGTAACGATAAACTCTATTACTTCCCCAAACTTGAACTATTTCTGTAGTCAACATATCCTTACTGAATACAGGCAACCCATCAAAATACAGTTGATAATTTACTTGACTCGCATTCTTATTCATTCTACTAAATCGATAATCATCAGTCCAACCGTCATGCTCATTTACAAAGCTTAAGCTATTATATAAAAGTTCCGATGATTTACCAAGAAATTCACCTTCTGATGCTGGATGAACGTAGCTTAACCTTTTAGAAATAGGGTCTACAGTCATTAATGCGTTATCATCCGTATATTGTTCTCCTGATCCTACTGGGTTACTTCGCCGAACAACTAAACTTGGTATATTAAAAAGGGCATCTTTGAACCTATTCGTATCAATCTCTTCCACTAAATAAGTATATTGAACAACCTTTTCAGGGTTACTTGTAGTATATAAGGATAATTTGCCTTCTCTTACGATTTCTTTATATTCCAGCATAGCATTGGAAGTCTTGACCATACGCTCAGAGAAACCAAAGATATCTTCCTTCGTCACATTTGCCGTATAGATTTTATTCAAGGTGGTGCTTATGAAATACAAAGTAGCCCCTTGATCAGATTCCTTTTCCTCTACTCTTTGGTCCACACTTTTCGAGGACCAATCTATAACTAGACGATTAAAAGAAGAGTTAGGAAAGATAGGATCTAAAAACTTTAAAATCGAACTATAAGATTCTATCGGTATATCTGCTTGAAAAAACAATGTACTCGTATATGGCTTGTTGATTAATTCATTTACCTGCCCCGCATTCGTATTATTACTATACAGTTTCACCGTTTCAATCTCCCAATTTTTCATGGGATTTATAACATTATTGATATCTACGATCGAATAGGAGCCTCTTAGATTTTCGGGTTGACTAATCAGCAAACGATACGGTTTTATAACATCTTCCATCTTCTTCTTCTCTGCAATCGATATATTAACGACAGGTGGTTCAGTAGTATCATATTTTGGTGAATAGGTCCAAATCGTAAAGGTAAGTGTAAGACTAAGCAGTATTAGTAATAATAAAATAATAGATTTTACTGGTTCAATATACTTCAATCCCACTCACCTTCTTCATCCAACAGTATTTCTAAAGTAAAGAATATAGTAGTTCCATGACCTTCTTCACTTTCTGCCCAAATCTTACCTCCATGGGCTTCAATCATTTCCCGGGCAATGGCTAGGCCAAGCCCTGTCCCTCCCATTGAACGGGCTCTAGCCCGGTCTACTCGATAAAAACGATCGAAAATGCGATTTACATTTTCAGAAGGTATTCCCATACCATCATCTGATATCATCACTTGTAACCACTCATCTTTGACTGCTATGCCAAATCGAATATTCCCTCCATCTGGGGAATACTTTAACGCATTCGATATAATATTATCGATTACTTGAGTTAACTTATCTGTATCAATGTCTACATAGTACGGCGTATCTGGAAGCATACGTTGGAACGTAACATTTTGTGATTTAGACAGTTCAAAACGATCAATAATACGATTGAAAAATAGATTAAAATTAACGATTTCTCTATTCAAATCATAGTCACGACTATCCATCTTAGACAATTGTAGTAAGTCATTTACCAATCGAATCATTCGTTGGGTCTCCGTTTGCGTAACCATTAGAAATGACGGTGCTATCTCCTCATCCTTCCATGCTCCATCCGCTAGTGCCTCCAAATAACTGCTCATAGTAGTTAAAGGAGTTCGAAGTTCATGCGATACATTAGCTACAAACTCTCGACGTTCCATATCAATCTTCTCTTGCTCGGTATTGTCATGTAAAACAGCGATTAAACCATTTACGAAACCAGTTTCTTTTTGGATAACTGAAAAGTTCGCACGAAGTATATATGGTCGTTCCTGGGTACTGAAATCTAAATTCATGGATTCCTTTGAATGAATGAGATCTTCGAAGGAATGAATGCTATCAATGCCAAGCACTGAAATAATAGGCCTGTTGAGAACCATTTCTCTTGGTATGCGCAAGAGCCTTAGGGCAGGATCATTGATCAAAATAACTCTACCCTTTCGATCAGTGGCTATTACTCCATCCGTCATATTAGTTAAAACAGAGGCAAGTTTCCTACGCTCAGCTTCTGTAGTCGACTGGGATTCTTGCAGCCTATTTGTTAGATGATTAAATGCATGTGCTAACTGACCGATTTCATCATTTCCATAAACTCTTACCTTACGAGAAAAGTTGCCCTTAGACATAGCCTGTGCTTGTTTCCTCATCTCCGATATAGGTCTTGTAATCGTTTGTGCTATAAGAATACCTAGTACAATTGTGATTACAAGGGCTACTGCCGTACCCACTGCGAGGATTTGGTTTATTTCGTTCATTTGACCAAATACATTTTCAATATTCGATTCAATATAAAGAGTTCCAATTACCTCACCCTGTGAAATAATTGGCGTTACTAATATCCATACACGTTCTCCTGATTTAGAGGCGATGCTATCAAAATCTTCTTCTGCCGTGATAGATTTATGGACTAGCTCATCTAACGACTTTTGTCCAACGATTGCTTGGTTGTTCGAATCTGAGGTAGCTCGTATTTGATATTTCGCATCGATTACTCGAACTTCTTTAATATCATCAGAATTAAGACCATTCAAAATAGAACGTAAGCTTTGTTCTAATGTTTGGTCTTCTTCTACCCGTATTTTAACAAGTTCTTCTCTTGCACTAAACTCTAATACACCAACGCGATCCTTAACAGATTGTTGAAAGTTTTCTTTTAATGTATGCTCCAATCCCTTGACAAAATATAGACCAATTATTTGCATAGCTATTAAAATCAGTAAAACATAAATCAACACAATCTTTACATGAACTGATTTAAAGTAACCAACCTTATGCATCGAATTACTCCTGCTCAGGACTTCTTAAATAGTAACCAACGCCTCGTCTAGTTACAATCCAGTTTGGATGACTAGGATTATCTTCAATTTTCTCACGTAAACGTCTGATTGTAACATCTACAGTACGGACATCACCAAAATAATCATAACCCCAAACTGTTTGTAATAGATGTTCCCTTGTCATTACTTGTCCAATATGTTTAGAAAGATAATGTAAGAGTTCAAACTCACGGTGAGTCAATTCAATTGTTTCATCTCTTTTTAATACCAAATAAGCATCCGGTTGGATAGTTAGTGGACCAATAGTAATGTCATTAGTAACTACTTCATTATCTTCTTGAATGGTTTGGTGTCTTCTCATGTTAGCTTTAACTCGAGCTATTAACTCTCTTGTACTAAATGGCTTTGTTACATAATCATCTGCACCTAGCTCTAACCCTAAGACCTTATCTATCTCTGAGTCTTTAGCAGTTAGCATTATGATAGGAAAGCTAAAGCGTTTACGAATTTCTCTACAAACTTCCATTCCATCTCTGTTAGGTAACATTATGTCTAACAGCATGAGATCTGGTTGAATCTCGTCTACTTTTTTCAATGCATCATCGCCATCATATGCACAGAAAACCTGATAGCCCTCTTTTTTCAAATTAAATTGTAGTATGTCAGCAATCGGCTTTTCATCATCCACTACTAGTATTTTTTTACTCACTTGTTAAACCCCTTTCGCCCTTTTCTGCTATATTTTAATCAAATACATTACTTTAAACAATTAATATATCATTACTCTATCATTCTTTTACTCTCCTTGCATCATTAAAGAAGTGAGAAAAAATGAGGGTAGAAATTGAAAGTTTAAGGTCGAGCTTTGTCGAAATATTTCCCAGGAAATTTAATTCTTTCCTAATTCAATATTTCACAATACATAAAAAGACAGCCGGCTAGCGACTGTCTCTAACTTATATTTATTTTAACACAGATAAGGGGTCAATCGTAACTCCGTCCTTCTTCACTTCAAAATGCAAGTGAGTTCCTGTGGAGCGTCCTGTATTCCCCATAACGCCTAGTTTTGAGCCTTGTGGCACTACGTCTCCCACACTTACACTAACTGAGGAGAGATGAGCATACGTCGTTTTATACCCATTTTTATGATTAACGATTACACGATTACCGTATGTACCATCCCAACCAGCAGCTTCAACTACTCCATTATCTGCAGCTTTAATATTAAATCCACTTGGTCGAGCAATATCAATACCTTCATGCTTACGTCCCCAACGGTAACCCATTTTACTAGAAATGTAGCCACCTTCTGCTGGCCATGCAAACACTCCAGAACCACGTGATGGAATCACTTTTGTTCCCTTTAATACAACATGTTCCTTAGGTTGCTCTAAAATCGTTTCATTTGAAAGTGATTGGTCAATTTCTACACCATTCTCTTGACGAATCAAATAAGTCGCCACTCGTTTTCCATCGGCACCTTCTTGCTTCACTTTTGTATCACCTTTGAACATCTCATCTGTTTCTATTACTTGTTTAGTATGAGGTACAGTTTCCTCTACCTTTTTCTCATAAACTACTTCCATATTTATAAGTGGTTTAAGTACAGTGACATTAAGCTCTTGATTTATCTGTAAGACACTTGTATCTGTAAGTCCTGGATTGATTGTTAATAATTCTGCTGAGGTTAAATTAAATTTACTTGCAATATTACCAAGTACGTCACCAGCTGAAACTTTATAGGTTTCTTGCTCTAAAGTTCCTTCTAAAAGAAGCTTAACTGCTTCATCAGCAGATACAACCTTTTCGGGTGTCACATCTACCGTAACCCCTGAGACTTCTTGTTTTAAAATTAAATCTACAATTCTAGTTTCGCCAGTTTGTAATTCGGGTAAGCTATCTGTAACACTTTTTCTAGCTTCCAATGTGGCTAGCTCTTCTTCTGTGATAAACTGAAGTTTTAATTTTTTAATAACTTCATGGTATGTTGCAATGTCTTTGACGTAGACTGCCATCTCGTCATTGACAGATAAGGCAAACGCGGTTGCTTCCACTTCTATTAAATCGTTAAGCTTTTGCAATGTTGTTTCATCGTTTGTTGAGGGAGTATAAACTTGTTCAGTAATAACCTTTAGGTTATTGCCTGCTTGTAGTTGAAGACCGTCATATTGGGAGCTACTCTCTTGCACTTTTTTATCAAAAAGCTTTTCCATTTCCGTTTTATCGGAAATAGCCCCAACATACTGACCTTCTGCATATATATGATAAATTTCTTTTAAAGCCTTATTATCCTCTTCATTAGCAAATGCCATATTAAAAGTTAGAGATGACATAAGTAATACCATTATAGTAGCTTTTTTCACTACATTTGATTTTCTGTTTGAAAGAACAGTGAAGTTTTGATCCTCTTGTTCCTCATTCTTACTATTCCAAAGCATGATAAAGCTCCTTCCAAACCTATTTAAGTTGCTAGTGCAAATTTTACACTATCTTAATTTAACATATTTGAAATAGTGAAGTGTAGGAATAGTCTATCTTGTAAAGAAAATGTATTTTTAAATCCATTATTTTCTATTTTTACATTTTAGTTGTTATATTTAATCATTTTTATAGGTTTTAATCCTATGTTTTTAAGAATTTCCTCCAGTAAATTCTTATTTATACATATTACTATTGGTGCCTCTGTTATATTTGTAATAATTCGATAAATTTCAGACACCTATAGCTTTGTATATGAAGAGAATCAAATGGATAGACATGAATATCTTGTAAATCCATTTCTAGCTATTGGCCACTTTTCCAATTATATTGTTAGACAGTTTATATATATTACTTAGACCTGGTTTCTTACAGAGAGAATAGGTCTTACGTTCAGATGAATAGAAGGCAAATTACTGGGATAAATCTTTGTTTGTCGGTGAAAATTCTTAAAATTATTTCACATAAAAAGCCGCCAAGTTTTCATTGGCGGCTTTCATTTCACTTATAATTATCTCCAAACGCTTGAAATAACGTTTGTTTGTGTACGATCTGGTCCTACAGAGAAAATAGAGATAGGAACTCCTGTTAATTGAGATATGCGTTCTAAATAATGTCTTGCAGTGTCTGGTAATTCATCGAGAGATTTACACTGAGTGATATCTTCACTCCAACCTGGTAACTCCTCATATACTGGATTACATTCGGCAAGCATACGCAGGTTTGCTGGATATTCTGTTATAAGTTCTCCTTTATATTCGTATGCTGTACAAATTTTAACTGTTTTTAATCCAGTTAAAACATCAATTGAATTCACTGTTAAATCCGTTAATCCACTTACTCTTTGCGCATGGCGGATTACCACTGTATCAAACCATCCTATACGACGTGGTCTACCTGTTGTAGTCCCATACTCTTTTCCTACTTCCCTGATTTGATTCCCTACTTCGTCAAAGAGTTCAGTAGGAAATGGCCCATCTCCCACACGTGAAGTGTATGCTTTACATACTCCTACCACATGCGATATTTTTGTTGGACCTACACCTGCTCCAATCGTTACTCCACCAGCTACCGGGTTAGAAGAAGTGACAAAAGGATACGTTCCTTGGTCAATATCCAACATTACCCCTTGAGCTCCTTCAAAAAGTACGCGTCTACCCTCATCTAATGCATCATTAAGTACTTTAGAGGTGTCTGTTACATACTGCTCAATTTCTTGGCCGTAACTGTAGAATTCTTCTAAAATTTCTTCTACTGTAAATCCTTCTGTTTCATAAAACTTCTCAAACATACGATTTTTTTCTTCTAGGTTATGCTCTAATTTTTCTTTAAACACTTCATAATCTAAAAGATCTGCAACACGTATACCTACACGAGCAGCCTTGTCCATATAGGCAGGACCAATTCCTTTACCTGTCGTTCCAATTTTTCTTGCTCCTCGGCGAGCTTCCTCTACTTCATCTTGCTTTATATGATAAGGAAGAATGACGTGGGCACGATTAGAAATACGTAAGTTTTCAGTCGTTACACCGCGATCATGCAGCCCTTTAAGTTCTTTTACTAATGCTCTGGGGTCAACCACCATGCCATTTCCAATAACTGAAATCTTGTCCTTATAGAAAATACCGGAAGGAATGAGATGTAGCTTATAGGTCTCTCCTCCGAAAATAATTGTATGTCCTGCATTATTACCACCTTGGTAACGTGCAATTACTTCTGAGTGTTCTGATAAAAAGTCAGTAATTTTACCTTTTCCTTCGTCTCCCCATTGGGTCCCTACTACAACTACTGATGGCATTGCCAACACCTCCGTCAGACATTTCGTCCTGATTAAAAATCAGTGTAATTGTACCAATCATTTTTACCATAGTCAACCAACTTAAGTAAAAAACACGAACGAATTGATGTTTAAATAATCAATTCGTTCGTGTTTTTATGCTGGAGGAGCTTGATGTTGACTCCAATCAATATTCACAAATTTATTAAATTCTTTCACAAATGCTAGAGTAACTGTGCCAGTCGGGCCGTTACGTTGCTTAGCAATAATAATCTCAATCATGTTCTGATTTTCTGTTTCTTTATCGTAGTAATCTTCTCGATACAGGAAGGAAACAATATCGGCATCTTGCTCAATAGAACCAGACTCACGTAAATCAGACATCATTGGTCTCTTATCTTGACGTTGCTCAACACCACGGGAAAGCTGCGATAGAGCAATAACAGGAACTTTCAATTCACGGGCTAGCCCCTTTAATGAACGAGAAATCTCAGATACCTCTTGTTGACGGTTTGCCTGACTTCCACCGCTCCCTTGAATCAGCTGTAAGTAATCAATTAGAATCATGCCTAAGCCTGACTCCTGCTTTAATCGTCTACATTTTGCTCTTATTTCATTTACCCGGATACCCGGTGTATCATCTATATAGATTCCTGCATTTGATAAGCTACCCATAGCCATCGTCAGCTTGCGCCAGTCTTCTGTAGTCAGCGCACCTGTTCTTAACACTTGTGCGTCAATATTACCCTCTGCGCAGAGCATACGCATAACCAACTGTTCTGCACCCATCTCTAGACTAAAGATAGCGACGTTTTCATCTGTTTTAGTTGCTACGTTTTGTGCTACGTTCAAAGCGAAGGCTGTTTTACCTACCGAAGGACGGGCAGCCACAATAATAAGGTCATTACGCTGAAAACCTGCTGTTATACGATCTAAATCTCGGAAACCAGTAGGAATACCGGTAACGTCACCTTTTCTTGTGTGTAGCTTCTCAATATTGTCATACGTCTCTACTAACACATCTTTAATGTGTTTGAAGTCACCTGCATTTTTACGATTGGCAACTTCCATCATTTTTCTTTCTGCTTCGGAAAGGAGAGCTTCTACCTCATCTTCGCGAGTAAAGCCATCCTCTACTATTGTCGTAGCCACGCGAATAAGACGACGGAGTATAGATTTTTCCTCTACTATTTTAGCGTAATGTCCGATGTTAGCTGCGGTAGGCACGGCATTTGCTATTTCACTAATATAGGAGATACCGCCGACATCTTCTAATTCCTTCTTAGAAGAAAGTTCTTCTGTGACTGTTACAACATCAATTGCTTTTCCCTGATCACTCAGACGAAGCATGGTCTGAAATATCTTTTGATGAGCTACCCGATAAAAATCCTCTGGCATGACAATCTCTGCGGCTGTTATTAATGCTTGTGGTTCTAAAAATATGGCTCCAAGAACAGATTGCTCTGCTTCTTGATTATGCGGCGGTACACGGTCCAATAATGGATCGCTCATAGAATTCTCTCCTTACGCTTCTTCAGATACGTGTACCTTCAAAGTAGCTACTACCTCTTGATGTAGTTTTACTGGTACATTTGTGTATCCTAGAGCACGAATTGCATCATCTAGTTCCATTTTACGTTTATCTATTTTAATACCGTTAGTTTTCTCTAGTTGTGCGGCAATTTGTTTCGTTGTCACTGATCCAAATAGTCGACCATCATTCCCTGATTTTGCTTTTAGTTCAACAGTTAGTTGCTCTAAAGTTTCTTTTAATTTTTTTGCTTCTGCTAGTTCTTCAGCAGCTTCTTTTTCTGATTTCTTCTTTTGTCCTTCTAGAGCACTGATAGCAGCAGAATTTGCTTCTACTGCAAGTTTATTTTTAAGTAAATAGTTATGTGCATAACCATCTGCTACATTCTTAATTTCACCTTTTTTGCCTTTACCTTTAACATCTTTTAAAAATACTACTTTCATTCTTCATTTCCTCCTTCAATTGTTTCTAATATAGCTTCATTTAATCGATTGATAGCTTCTGGAACAGTGATACCAGCTATCTGAGAGGCTGCATTTGTTAAATGGCCTCCACCATCTAATTTTTCCATGATTACTTGAACATTTACTTCTCCTAGCGACCTAGCGCTTATTGCTACGGAAGAATCACTTCTTCTACCTACTACAAAGGAAGCAGAAACATTATTCATAGCGAGCAAAATATCTGCTGTTTGAGCGAGTAATACTTGACTATAAATCGTATTCTCATCACCGTAAGCTATTGCGATTCCATCCTTTAAAAAGTGAACATTTTGCACAATTTTTGAGCGTTCAATATACGTATCTAAGTCCTCTTTTAGGAGGCGTTGTACTAATATGGTGTCTGCACCATGCGTTCTTAAATAAGAGGCTGCCTCGAACGTTCTAGCCCCTGTACGGAGCGTAAAACTTTTCGTATCGACTATTATACCTGCTAGCATGGAAGTCGCCTCTAGCATGTTAATTTTCTCGTTTTTCGGCTGGTACTCTATAAGCTCTGTTACTAATTCTGATGTGGAGGAAGCATATGGCTCCATGTATACAAGCATCGTATTAGTGATAAACTCTTCTCCGCGACGATGATGGTCAATCACTACTACTTTCTCTGCTTTTTGTAATACCTTTTCATCTATAACCATACTTGGTTTGTGTGTATCCACTATCACTAGTAGTGTTTTCTCTGTCATTTTGTTGATCGCTTCTTCAGCACTAATGAATCGATTATATAGCTCTGGTTTTTCCTTAATTTCCTCCATTAAGCGAAGGACACTCTTGTCTAGCTCATTGAAATCAATTACAACATAACCATTTATCTTGTTCATTTCTGCCATTTTCCTTACACCAACTGCTGCACCGATGGCATCCATATCGGGGAACTTATGTCCCATCACGATTACTTGGTCACTATCCTGTATGAGGTCCTTCAATGCATGGGAGATAACTCTGGCTCTCACGCGCGTCCGCTTTTCTACGGGATTTGTTTTGCCTCCATAGAATTTTACCTTTCCATTAGGATGTTTGATGGCTACTTGATCTCCACCACGTCCTAAAACTAAATCTAAGCTGGATTGTGCAAGTGCTCCTAATTCTACTAGAGAAGTAGAACCTGCCCCTACTCCTACACTTAAAGTTAAAGAATAACCAAATTTAGAGGTGGTTTCTCTAATATCATCTAAAATGGAGAACTTACTTTTCTCTAGTTCCATTAATATGGATTCATTAAACACAGCTAAAAAACGATCAGAGGATATTCTTTTAACGTATATACCATACTTGGCACCCCAATTATTTACACACGAGGTTACCAGGCTGTTTAACTGTCCTCTGGTTTGGTCATCCATTCCCTGTGATATCTCATCATAATTATCGATGAATAATACACCGATAACCGTACGATCGCCATAATAGAGGGATTCCATTTCTATTTGCTCCGTAATATCAAAGAAGTATAGAAGTTTTTCCTCTGCTTTATAAAATACCTTATAATTATGATCGTCTAAAGAGATCACCATTTCCTTAGAATCCTCTTGCTTTAGTAGCTGCTGAAAATCAGAGGATATGGAAAGCAACTCTTCCCCTATAATTGTGTCAAAGGGTAGCTGCTGTGTCATATACGGATTGGCCCATTCCACAACATGCTGATCGTTGATGAGAATAATCCCAATAGGCATTTCAAGCAAGGCTTCTTCCCCTACCTTCTTCATCCTGTAGGAAAGCGTCTCTATATGCCTTTCCGTTTCTTCATAAACACGTTGCTCGATAATCCATGCATATATGAATACACCAATAACTAATAGCGCAAATAATAATCCAACTAACAGGTTGTCAGATAGAAGCAAATAGGATGCCACTCCACCTAAGAACATAAATAATATTAGTGGATATCGTATTGGTCGTTTTCTAAAAAAAGACGCCACTGAATCAGCTCCTTATTTCTTGTATCTGTCTTTTAAATATGCTCGCAAATTAAATCCTAAATCTAACACACCTAGGATAATAGTAAACGTATAGAGCGGAATTGCTAAGAAGGTAGCTAAAATAGCACTCCATTTTGGCCACCCCTGAATATGAAAATAATATTGAATCAGGGATACACCTTGTAAGAATAATAATGCCCTTAAAATGAATGTAGCATTTATGATAAGCATATAGCTAAAGGTACCTACCTCAAATGTTGTAACTAAGGATATAATAGCTACAACTAAATAATACCACAACACCGCTTTAGGTAATTTAAAATACATGTATTTAGGAAATTTTGGAACTGGTACTTTTAATTTTTTTAAAATAGGTAAGTTAACAGCAATATAGATAAATGCTGTTATAAACATAAGAAAAATAAAGTAAGTTGGCGTTAAAGCTTCTAGGACAATTAAAAACTGCCTAACCATCTCATCATAGGTTTCTGGTTTTTGATTAGCTGATTCCAGTAAATTACCGACTTGTTCATAGGATATTTTAATGCCCTCTAAAAATTGCTCTATTAGGTTAATATTTAATACTAAAATAGAAACTATATACTGAGCAGCTGTCATGAGTAGTACAAATATTCCTGTGGCCATTAGCATATATAGCTTTGTCTGCTTTCTTCGTAAAGAATCTCCTATTAGAAAACCAACTGGACCTACTATTAAACCAAGTGTAACACCTACTATACCTCCAATAATAAAAGTTATAATAACTGCTACAACTGTAACAAGTAAAGACTCTTTTCTTTCAAACTTGGCACTATACCAAGCTAAAGGTAAAGGCGCTATTAGGGACGTGATAATTGTTAGAATTGGAACATACACGGACATTGCTATCAAAATAGCAAATAGTGCAATCATTAAAGATCCAAACGTTAAATAGCTTGACTGATTCTTTTGCATGATCGACCTTCCTTTTTTATAATCATCTATCCATTGTAACAGATTTTGCTATACAACTAAAATTACACGTTACCACACTGATTAGGTGAAATGTACTATGGAAGGTTTCAGTAAATGATTTCTTGTATAGTTTATATTATTCGAGTCAATCTCATAATTCCTTTTTATTTAGTATACGACCAAGCAATAAAAAATAAAGATTTCTATATGCTTTGCTATGCACAGATACAATGAAATTTCTTTCACTATTGTCCACTTCCAACGAGTTAATCGAAAAACCAATATTATGCTAACGAGATCTTGTAATAGCTATTATGGTCTAGCTGATTCTTTCAGGTAGTATGTAGTACGTTTAAGTTCTGTTGATCCTATTTGAACCATAGGAATATGACCCGCTAATGAGCTATATACTATAAAAGTTAAGTTATTGCCGTTTTCTACATAATAAAGACAACAAAAAAAAGACCGGTTTCCCGGTCTTTCATATATACTTATCTCTCTTCAGAAGAGAATGGTAGTAAAGCCATAATACGAGATACTTTGATAGCTCGTGTTAACTTGCGTTGGTACTTCGCGCTAGTTCCTGTCACACGACGTGGAAGAATTTTCCCACGTTCTGACACGAATTTTTTCAACAAATCTACATCTTTATAATCGATGTGTGTGATGTTGTTAGCAGTGAAGTAACAAACTTTACGGCGTCTTTTGCCTCCGCGACGTGGTGCCATAATAGGTTGCCTCCTTTTCGATTAAAGTAAAACGTGCGAGAAAATTTTAGAATGGTAAGTCGTCATCCGATACTTCTATCGGACCGCTACTATTTCCAAATGGATCTTCATCTACACGCGTATAGTTTTGCTGATTCATTGGTTGGTTTTGCTGATATGTTGGATTAGAATTCTGTTGTCCGCCACCATATGATTGTCCACCTTGGCTACGTTCACCAGAGCCTCCACGTGGTTCTAAGAACTGAACGCTGTCTGCGACAACATCCGTCGTATATACACGCTTACCATCTTGTCCTTCATAACTACCCGTTTGAATTCTGCCTTCTACACCTGCTAAACTTCCTTTTTTCAAGAAATTGGCTGTGTTTTCTGCTTGTTTTCTCCAAACGACACAGTTGATAAAATCAGCTTCTCTTTCACCTTGTTGATTAGAGAATGTACGATTTACAGCAAGTGTAAATCTAGCCATTGCTACTCCACTCGGTGTATATCGAAGTTCCGGATCTTTTGTTAGTCTTCCAACTAATACGACACGGTTAATCATCAGTTAATAACCTCCCTCGTTCAGCATTCATCGTCGATTGTTATTATTTATCGTCCATACGAACAGCAATGTGACGGATAATGTCTTCATTGATGTTAGCTAAACGAATGTATTCATCGATTGCTTGAGAATCAGCGTTTACTTTAACGATTTGGTAGAAACCTTCACGTAAGTCATTGATTTCGTACGCTAAGCGGCGTTTACCCCACTCTTTAGCTTCGATGATCTCAGCACCATTTGAAGTTAAGATTTCGTTGAAACGCTCAACTAGAGCTTTTTTCGCATCTTCTTCGATTGCTGGTTGGATAATGTACATTAATTCGTACTTTCTCATCTATTTACACCTCCCTATGGTCTTTGGTCGAACTGTGGTCAGCCGACAAGGAGCAAGTAATGCTATTACTCACATCGGTTTATTGTATCATACACTTTTACTTATATCAAGGATTGATTGTCTTATTTCAAATATTTGTCTATAATCGTGTAAAGGGGGAATGAGGATGGAAAAAAACGAGTCGATTCTTTCTACTATCGAAATTGATATAAAGAAGGTAGCTTGGCATAGCCTATGGATGACTATTCTATTTTCTATATTAGGTCTAGTTTTATATGGTTTCATTTATAGAGAATATGAAATAAACATTACTCTTTTAGGTCTTTTATTAACATTCCTTGGTTTTATACTTTTAATAGTCTTACACGAAGCATTCCATCTGCTTGGCTTTTGGTTGTTCGGTAAGGTCCCTTGGAACAAAATGGACTACGGTGTGAATCTTAAATTAGGGGTTGCTTATGCAACTACCTCCCTCCCCATTTCCAATAGATCGATGAAAAAGGCATTACTGCTCCCATTTTGGATGACGGGAATATTACCTGTTATCATAGGTTACATGATCGAATCTCCCATATTAGTCTTACTAGGTGCCTGGCTTATTGCTGGTGCAGCTGGAGATTTTGCTATGTATAAAGAGTTAAGGAAAATTCCTAACGATAGTTTAATAAAAGATGATCCTACCCTTCCAATATTATATGTAATTAAAAAAGACCGGTCTGCATAATGCAAACCGGTCTTTTGATATTAAACGTTGAAACGGAACAACATAACGTCCCCGTCTTGTACAATATATTCTTTACCCTCTAAACGTACCTTACCTGCTTCTTTCGCAGCAGACATTGAACCTGCTGAAACTAAATCGTCGTAAGCAACTGTCTCAGCACGGATAAATCCTTTTTCAAAGTCGGAGTGAATGACACCCGCACATTGAGGAGCCTTCATACCCTTACGGAATGTCCAAGCACGAACTTCTTGCACTCCAGCTGTAAAGTAAGTAGCTAGTCCAAGTAAGGAATATGATGCTTTAATAAGCTGATCTAAACCAGATTCTTGAATACCTAGCTCCTCTAAGAACATTTGCTTTTCATCGTCCTCTAGAGCAGCCATCTCTTCTTCGATTTTGGCACATACAACTATGACCTGCGCACCTTCCTCTGCAGCAAATGCACGCACTTTTTGAACGTACTCATTATCTTCTGATTCCATAATGTCATCCTCAGATACATTTGCTACATAAAGCATTGGCTTGATGGTTAACAAGTGAAGGCCTTTAACAACACGAAGCTCTTCTTCTGTAAAATCTACAGAGCGACCAGACTTACCTTCTTCAAATGCTTCTTTTAAACGAGTCAATATAGGCTCTTCTACCATTGCTTCTTTATCTTTTTGTTTAGCCATCTTAGCAACTCTTGCTAAACGTTTATCTACGCTTTCTAAATCAGCTAAAATTAACTCCAAATTAATAACTTCTATATCAGAAATTGGATCTACCTTTCCAGCTACATGCGTTATATTGTCATCCTGGAAGCATCGTACAACCTGACAAATTGCATCTACCTCACGAATATGAGCAAGAAACTTATTGCCTAGGCCTTCGCCTTTACTTGCTCCTGCTACTATTCCAGCAATATCAGTAAACTCAAATGCAGTTGGCACTGTTTTCTTTGGTACTACTAATTCTGTCAGTTTATCTAAACGAGCATCCGGTACTTCAACAATCCCTACGTTAGGATCTATTGTTGCAAATGGATAGTTTGCAGCTAAAGCCCCTGCTTTTGTTATTGCATTAAATAATGTGGATTTACCTACATTTGGTAACCCAACAATTCCTGCTGTTAATGCCATATATGTCACAACCCTTCAATTTTCTTACTTAACGTATTCCCTTTAACCTGTCTATTATATTGATTTTGACAGTAAAAGTCTATCTTTACTCTGTCTCAGCTTGTACAAGCACTTTTTTCATTTTCTTCTCGAATTCTATACGTGGAATCATGACACTATGCTGACAACCTTCACATTTAATCCGTATATCTGCCCCTATGCGTATTATTTTCCAACGATTTGTTCCACAAGGATGTTGCTTCTTCATCTCTACAATATCATTTAGCTGAAATTTTTTTCTTTCCATTTACTCTCACCTACTCATTAGTTTTCGCATTACGTACGACGATTGGATACGGAATATCCACCCCAGATTGCTCTAAAAATTCTTTAAGATCTCTTCTAATTCTTCTAGCAATGTCATCCTGCATCATAGGGATCGTCTCTACTCCAATTCTAAGCACCAAATCATCTGAGGATATCTCTTGTACCCCTAAAATTTCCGGTACTTTTACAAGCTCTTCATATTTATAATTCAGATTTTCTAAAAATCCCTTTAACATATTCTCTACTGCGTCTATGTCCGACTCATATGATACTTTAATATCAATAGTAACAATGGTGTTGAACACAGAATAGTTAACGACATTAGATATTGTCCCGTTAGGTATAATATACATTTCCCCTACATAACTTCGCACCTTCGTTGTACGCAGTCCTATTTCTTCTACTATTCCTCTAAATGTTCCAATTTGGACCTCATCTCCAACTGCAAACTGGTCTTCAAATACGATAAAGAAACCTGTAATAACATCTTTAACTAGACTCTGAGCACCAAACCCTATCGCTAAGCCTATAACTCCAGCACCAGCGATTAAACCTCCAACATCAAATCCGAATTTTGATAAAACTGCTACTATCAATGTGAAATAAACTGCATAGGTTAAAATATTTTCTAATAGCTTTATGAGCGTATTATGTCTTCTTTCCGAATATCTCAACGGGCCTTTTAATCTAACAGCGAAAACTCGACGAATAATTGACTTACCTATTTTTATAACAGTAGCTGCCAAAAGAAAAAGAAAGATAATTTCAACAAACGATTTTCCTAATTCTATCCAATCTACTTCATTTAATATGTATGCTTCCAACTCTTTATATGTTGCATTCATTGCATCCCCACCCTCACTGAATAAATATTTTCTACCATGCATATACTAACTTTAAAAAAGAAAGCGAGTTTATATATGAATAAAATTAATGCTGCGCCTCAAGCTTCCACTATCTATTATAAAGAAACAGGAGTTATTTGGCGATTAAGCAACCACTTTTTAGAATATATACCTTTTGATCATCAAAACCTTGTTTTTTGTTGCATAGGGACAGACCGTTCAACTGGAGATGCCTTAGGTCCAATGACTGGGTCATTTTTAACACAGCTTAACTCTTTTCCTTTTGAAATCGTTGGAACATTGGACAGCCCACTCCATGCGTTGAATTTAGAGGAGACTACTAATACGCTCTACAGTTCTTCTCAAAAACCATTTGTTGTGGCCATTGATGCCTGCTTAGGGAATGCTAATAACATTGGAGAAATTATTATTCATCCAGGTCCTCTTTTTCCTGGAAAAGCTGTAAAAAAAGATTTACCACCTATTGGTGAAATTTCAATCAAAGCAATTGTTAATATCGGTGGCTATATGGAATATAATGTATTGCAAAGTACTCGATTAAATCTTACTTTTGAAATGGGAAAGGTCATTTCTCGATCTCTACTTCTTGCATGGCATAGATATAACTTAAAAAATAAAAGCCACTACAATACCTACAAATAATAAAGATGGTAATAGGTTTGCTACTCTAATTTTAGTTAATCCTATTAAATTCATTCCAATACCAATAATCATAATTCCTCCAGCGGCTGTCATTTCCTGAAGAAACAAATCAAGTGCAGCTTCTGGTACCAATCTTGTAATTTGTGTAGCAAGCAATGCTATTGTTCCTTGGTAAATTGCAACCGGAAAAGCTGAAAAAACAACACCTATCCCTAATGTTGCGGAGAGAATAATAGCAGTAAAGCCGTCGATGATTCCCTTGCTGATTAATAATTCATGATCATTTTGAAGACCGCTATTTAAAGCTCCTAAAATACCCATTGCGCCTATTACAAATATAAGTGTGCTTGTAACAAAACCTTGGGCAATACTATCTGTTTGTTTTTTTGAACCAAACTTTTTTTCAATAGACTGCCCTAACCTGTTAATCCATTTGTCTATATCTATCCACTCACCTACTACCGCACCAAGCACAATGCAGATAATGATAATAACAAAATTACTACTTTCTAATCCCATTTGTATACCCATTACCATTACTACTATTCCTATAGCATACATTACCGTTTGTTTCATATTTTCAGGGATGTCCTTTAAAAGTCGTCCGATTAATGTCCCTGCTATGATCAGTATTGCATTGACCAATGTACCAAATAACACCATATCCTATCCTCTTCTCCTAAAAATATAACCTATCTCTAGGTTGTCCTAGAAATAGGTCACGTCTAATCCTCTAATAATTTTAAAATTCTTTCCAAATCATCCTTCGAGTAAAACTCTATCTCGATTTTTCCTTTTTCTTTTTCATTGTTTTTAGTTATTTTTACAGCTGTCCCAAAAAGTTCTCTTAATTCCGATTCTTTTTCTAAAGTAAAAATATCTTTATCTATTTTTTTTGTTTCACGTGGAACATTTTCATTTAAACGTTGAACTAAGGCTTCTAACTGCCTTACATTTAGATTTTCTTTAATTGTTTTTTGCATAATGAGAGGGATAGATTTTTTCTTCTTTAAACCTAATAATGCCTTCCCATGCCCCATGGATAATTTCCCTTCAGAGACAGCATTTCTAACAACATCAGGGAGTGTAAGTAAGCGAAGATGGTTTGCTATATGAGGTCTACTTTTCCCCAGTCTGAACGCTAATTGTTCTTGGGTAAGGCCAAGAGTCTCCATCAGATTTTGGTAAGCCTCTGCTTCTTCAATGGGTGTTAAATCTTCTCGTTGTAGATTTTCTAAGATAGCAAGTTCCATCATTTGTTGATCATTTAACTCGCGTACTACAGCAGGAATTGCATCTAAATGAGCCTTTTTAGAAGCTCTAAATCTACGCTCTCCTACAACAATTTCAAACTTAGAACCTTTTTTTCGAACGATGATAGGTTGTAGTACTCCGTGCTCTTTTATAGATTCCGATAACTCTTGTAATGCCTCATCGTCAAATATTTTCCTTGGTTGATAAGGATTAGGCTTAATATCAACAATACTAATCTGTTCTACTTTTTCTTCTGGCATTGTATCTTCTCCAGGAAAAAGAGCATTAATCCCCTTTCCAAGTCCTTTAGCCATGACGAATCACTTCCTTCGCAAGTTCTAAATATACTTCCGCTCCTCGAGATTTTGGATCATAAATAATTATAGGCTCTCCGTGACTAGGTGCTTCACTTAAACGAACATTCCTTGGAATAATAGATTTATATACTTTGTCTTGGAAATATTTTTTAACTTCTTCAATTACCTGAATGCCAAGATTTGTTCTGGCATCAAACATTGTTAATAACACGCCGTCAATTGCTAACGTTTTGTTTAAGTGTTTTTGCACCAATCGAATCGTACTCAGTAACTGGCTTAACCCTTCCAAAGCATAAAATTCACATTGAACTGGGATTATAATAGCATCAGCAGCAGTAAGAGAATTGATGGTTAAGAGACCAAGTGAAGGAGGACAATCTATAATAATATACTCATAATCAGCTTGCACTTCCTGCAAAGCTTTTTTAAGTCGTACCTCTCTTGAAATGGTAGATACTAGTTCAATTTCTGCACCTGCTAAAGAAATGGTTGCAGGAACTATATGTAAATTTTCCACTTTCGTTTCTAAAATTGTCTCTTTTACACTAACATCATCTATTAACACATCATAAATACATTGATTCACATCGCCTTTGTTGACACCAACGCCACTAGAAGCATTTCCCTGGGGATCAATATCTACCAGTAAAACCTTCTTTCCTAAGTATGCAAGACAGGCACTTAAGTTAACGGATGTAGTAGTTTTACCTACACCACCTTTTTGGTTGGCTATTGCAATAATTCTTCCCACTCTTGCACCTACTTTCATCAAAATAAAAAACCACTCTCTTCCATTCTATCAAATTTTACAGAAAAATGAATGTTATTATTGTTACAAAAGAAAAACTCTCACAAAATAGTGAGAGTTTCATATATTTTATATATTATAATATCTATTTATGATTTCTTTTTAGGTATTCTTACTGTAATTTGATAAAAATCTTCGGTGTCTTCTTCTTCGGTTTTTAAATTAATTCCGCTTTTAGTAACCATACTAAGAGATTGCTTGATCGTATTTAAAGCAATTCGTACATCTTTACTAATCGCTTTTCTTTTAGGCTTTGGAGCTTTTTCCTCTTTAACAGGAGGATTTACTATATCATTAACTTTTTCTTCGAGCTGCTTTACATTCCAATGATTATCAATGGATTCAACCATAAGCTTGATTTGTATTTCTTCATCCTTTATTTGCATAAGAGATCTTGCATGACGTTCCGACAATCTCTTATCCATAATTGCTTGTTGAATTTCTTCTGGTAGTTTCAGCAAACGTAACTTATTAGCTACAGTCGATTGGCCCTTACCTAATCTTTGAGCGAGCGCTTCTTGTGTTAGCTCATGCAGCTTAAGTAATTTTTGATATGCTACTGCCTCTTCAATGGCAGTCAGCTCTTCTCGTTGAAGATTTTCTATCAATGCAATTGATGCTGTTTCCTTATCACTTAAGTTACGAACTATAGCAGGTACTTCTGTCCACTTAAGCTTTGTCATCGCCCTGAAGCGACGTTCCCCCGCTATTATTTCATACTTATCGTCATCCATTTTACGAATGACGATTGGTTGAATTACACCATGTGTATGAATAGTTCTAGCAAGTTCTTCTATTTTTGCATCATCAAAAACGGTCCTAGGCTGGTACCTATTAGGAACTATTTTTTCTATGGCTACCTGTACTACTTCTTCATTATTAGTCTGAGTAGCCTCAACGACTGGATCTTGTCCTTGCTTATCAGAACCTCCGAAAAATCGTGAGAAAGGACTTTTCATCTAACTAGCACCACCTTTTAGATACTCTTTACTTATGTTCACGACACAGAAAATAATATAATAATGTTTCACGTGGAACGTTCCTCATTAAATAATAGGTGTTTTGTTTGGTATACCTGGCTTTCGAGGGTATCTTTTCGGTGTGCTTTTAATTTTAGAAAAGACATATAACGTTCTCTCACTATTTTCTATCGGTAATAGAAAAGAATACTCCGCACTTTTTTCAGAGCCTAATACCTCAATAGCTTTTTGTGCATCTTTTAATTCATCTAGTGCACTTGCTGCTTTCATAGCTATAAACTTCCCACCGACTTTCACAAGTGGAATACATAGCTCTGACAGTACAGAGAGTCTTGCTACTGCTCGTGCAGTAACAAGATCAAACTGTTCTCTATATTCTTTATTTTGTCCAAATTCCTCAGCACGCGCATGAACAAAATTAACATTTTTTAAATTTAGCTCCTTGCTTAAATGAGTCAAAAATTGAATTCTTTTATTTAAAGAATCAACGATTGTTACATTAAGGTTTGGAAAACAAATTTTTAATGGAATACTTGGAAACCCTGCCCCTGCTCCTACATCACAAACAGAAAGGGAACCATTAAAATCCTCATAGAAAGAAGCACTGATAGAATCTAAGAAATGTTTTAAGTAAACAGATGGTTCATCTGTAATGGCTGTTAAATTCATTTTCTCGTTCCATTCCACAAGTAACTCATAATATTTTCTGAATTGCTCTAATTGGAAATCTGTTAGTTCAATTCCTTTTTCATAGAGGGCATTTTTAAATTGTTCTTCGTTCATTTTGTTCTCCTCATTGTCTTAGACTAACCAGTGATTTTAGCTATCTTACCTTGTTCAATATATATTAGAAGGATAGAAATATCTGCTGGGTTTACTCCTGAAATACGAGATGCTTGTGCAATAGATAATGGTCTTACTTGCATTAGTTTTTGTTTTGCTTCTGTTGCAAGTCCGGAGATTGCATTGTAATCAATTTGATCAGGGATCTTTTTGTTTTCCATTTTTTTCAACTTATCAACTTGTTGTAGAGATTTATCTATATAGCCTTCATACTTAACTTGAATCTCAATTTGTTCTTTTTCTTCTTCACTTAACTGAACTTCTCCTGGAACTAGTTGGGCTACTAAGTCGTAGTTCATTTCTGTTCTTTTAAGAAGATCTGAAGCACGAATTCCATCTTTTAACTCGCTACCGCCTGCATTACGAACAACCTCTTGAGTTTCCTCATTCGGTTTGATAATAATGGAGCGTAAGCGACGAAGCTCGTCTTCTATTCTTTTCTTTTTCTCTAAAAACTTATTATACCGTTCTTCTGGCACTAAGCCAATATTATATCCAATTTCTAACAATCTTAAATCAGCATTATCATGACGAAGCAGTAAACGATATTCAGCTCTGGAAGTAAGCAAACGATATGGCTCGTTAGTTCCTTTTGTAACTAAATCATCAATTAAGACACCAATATACGCATCTGATCGGCTCAACACTTTTTCTTCTTTATTTAATACTCTAAGAGCTGCGTTAATTCCTGCCATTAGTCCTTGAGCTGCAGCTTCTTCATAACCAGAAGTTCCGTTAATTTGTCCAGCTGTATATAAGTTTTTAACTTTTTTTGTTTCTAGCGTAGGCCATAGCTGTGTTGGAACCATTGCATCATATTCAATCGCATAGCCTGCTCGCATCATTTCCGCATTTTCTAATCCTGGGATAGAAGCTAACAGTTTACGTTGTACATGCTCTGGAAGACTCGTTGATAACCCCTGTACATAAACTTCTCTTGTGTTACGACCCTCTGGCTCTAAGAAGATTTGATGACGTGGCTTATCATTAAATCTAACAATTTTATCTTCAATAGACGGACAGTATCTTGGACCCGTTCCTTTTATCATACCAGAATACATTGGCGATAAATGTAAATTATCATTGATAATTTGGTGTGTTTCAGAACTTGTATATGTTAACCAGCAAGGTAATTGATCCATAATAAATTCTGTTGTTTCAAAACTAAATGCTCGAGGAACATCGTCGCCTGGCTGAATTTCTGTTTTACTATAGTCTACCGTTTTACTGTTTACACGAGGTGGAGTACCTGTCTTAAATCTAACTAGGTCGAATCCTAAATTACGGATACTATCAGCTAGCTTAATGGATGGTTGTTGGTTATTGGGACCACTAGAATATTTAAGGTCTCCTATAATAATCTCACCACGTAAAAATGTACCTGTAGTAATAACTACTGTTTCTGCTCGATAAACTGCCCCTACTTGGGTTACTAAGCCAACAATTTTATCATCTTCAACTAATAGTTCTTCTACTACTGCTTGATGAACTGTAAGGTTTGCTTGTTCCTCTATAAGACGTTTCATTTCATTTTGGTATAGAACCTTGTCCGCTTGTGCTCGAAGTGCACGTACTGCTGGTCCTTTTCCTGTATTCAACATTCTCATTTGAATGTGAGTTTTATCTATAACTTTACCCATGGCTCCACCTAAGGCGTCAATTTCACGCACTACGATTCCTTTTGCAGGGCCTCCGATGGACGGATTACATGGCATAAATGCAATCATATCTAGATTGATTGTTAAAACAAGCGTTTTAGCACCCATTTTAGCAGAGGCTAATGCGGCTTCAACACCCGCATGCCCTGCTCCTACAACAATCACATCGAACTTGCCTGCTTCAAAGTTTGGCATGTTCGTAACTTCCTCTCGTTTTTTATTTTCCTAAACAGAATTGAGCAAATAACTGGTCAATCAGGCTTTCTTCGACTGTATCGCCAATTATTTCTCCTAATATTTCCCACGTTCTAGTAACATCTATTTGAATCATATCGACTGGCACGTGATTATGTGCTGCTTCAATGGCATCAGTAATTGTAGATTTAGCAAGATTTAATAAAGCGATATGACGGGCATTAGAAACATAGGTAATGTCTGACACTTCAATGTTTCCTTCAAAGAACAAGGACGCTATAGAGTCTTCTAGCTCGTCAATTCCCTCTTCTTTTAATAAGGAAGTAGAAACAATACGCTTATCAGTAGCAAGACGTTGTACCTCATCGTAATCTAACTTGGTTGGAAGATCCGTTTTGTTAACGATAACGATATAATCCATTCCTTTAATAGTCTCGAATAACCTTCTATCTTCTTCAGCTAGCTCTTCTGAATTATTCAACACAAGTAAAATTAAATCTGCCTCTTTTAGAACTTGGCGTGATTTCTCTACTCCAATGCGTTCGACTATATCTTCAGTTTCACGGATTCCAGCAGTGTCTACTAATTTTAAAGGGACACCACGTACATTTACATATTCTTCTATAATATCCCTCGTAGTTCCTGCTATCTCCGTAACAATTGCTTTGTTTTCTTGAATTAAGCTATTTAAAAGTGATGATTTCCCTACATTTGGTCTTCCGACAATTGCTGTCGACAGCCCTTCGCGAAGAATTTTACCTTGAGATGAAGTAATTAACAGCTTTTCAATTTCTTCTTTTACCCAAGTCCCTTTTTCAATCATCATAGGTAACGTCATCTCTTCAACGTCATCATACTCTGGATAATCAATATTTACCTCTACCTGAGCTAAAGTTTCAAGGAGTGCTTGCCTTAAGGTTTTGATGAGACGTGATAAACGTCCATCCATTTGACCTAAAGCTACATTCATTGCTTTATCCGTTTTGGCTCTGATTAAATCCATTACCGCTTCAGCCTGCGACAAGTCTATTCTTCCATTTAAAAAAGCACGTTTTGTAAACTCACCAGGTTCTGCAAGCCGTGCACCATTTATAAGTATTAACTGAAGAACTCTATTTACTGTGACTAGTCCTCCATGACAATTTATCTCTACTACGTCTTCTCTCGTAAAAGTTTTTGGACCCTTCATAAGAGATAACATAACTTCCTCTACTACTTCATTCGTCTTTGGATCCACGAGATGTCCATAATGAATAGTATGAGAAGATTGTTCACTAAGATTTTTTCCATTTGGAGACTGAAAAACTTTATTGGCAATTGAAATTGCCTCTGCTCCACTAAGTCTTACAATGGCAATGGCTCCTTCTCCTAATGGAGTGGAAATTGCAGCTATTGTATCAAATTCCAAAAGTGTACACCTCCTTGCACCTTCAGTTATCCACATGTGAATAACTGAAAAGAACATGACTATCTAACATATAACAATAACATATTTTGTCCTAAATCAGAAGTATAGATACTTTTTATTATGTGAACAAAAAAAGAATCCTACTGATGGCTTATGGCTCATCTTCGGAAATCTTCTTAAGCGGATTAATAACAGAAGAAAACGGATTCCAGCTTATTTTCAAGCTAAAATCCGTTTTACTTATTTTATTGATTCAATCACTAAATATCTATTTGGTTCATTACCGACTGAGTAAGTTTCAATGTCTACTCTTAGGGATAAAGCATTATGAATAATCTTTCTCTCAGAAGAAGACATCGGTTCTAATTCTATCGGTTGACCAGTACGCACTGCTTTGTCAGCCATACGTTCTGCTAACTGTTCTAATGCTTCTTGTCTTCTTTCACGGTAGTTACCAACGTCCAACCTAATAAGGATAAAGGAATTTGAGAATTTGTTTGCAACTAATTGAGATAGGTTTTCCAGTGCATTTAATGTTTGGCCTCTTTTTCCTATTAATAAGGCAGCCTTTTCACTGTTTAAATGAAGATAAATGTACTTACCCTCTCTTGTTTCATTAATTACTAAATCGTCAATATCCAATTCCTTAGCGATTGTTTCAAGATATAGTTTTGTTTCAGCTATCGCTTGATCATTATTTGGTGCTTCAGTGACTTCTATAGTTTCTTTTACTTCTTCTAATGTAGAGGTATTATCTAAAACCGGCTGTTCGATTACTTCCTCTACTATTTTTTCTTCCAAGACCTGATCGACTGGGTTTTCCTTTTTTAAAACAGTTACTTCAACAACTGCAGGCTTAGATAAAAATCCAAAAAAGCCTTTTTTCCCTTCTTCCACTACGGTAATTGACACATCTTCTCTCGATACTTCAAGTTTTTTAAGTGCAACGTTTATAGCTTCCTCTTTTGTAGGTGCAGTCTGTGTAATCTGCTTCATTTTTTGGCCCCTCCCGTTTTTGCCTTAACAGGTACTTGTTTTTCTCTTTTCCAAGGTTTATAAATGAATAAGTTTTGAATGATAGATATAATATTTCCGATTACCCAATACAATGTTAATGCAGCAGGTAATACAATACCAAATCCCATGATCATGAACGGCATGATATACATCATGATTTTCATTTGAGGGTTGTCCATTGCTGGGCCAGTTCTCAATACGATTAATTGCATGATTCCGGCTAAGACAGCTAGGATAATACTTGGCTCTGCCAATGCAAAACCTAAGAAATCGCCTAGATTGATCTCTGGTGTATTATTCATACGACTAATTGCATGATAGAAACCGATTAGTATTGGCATCTGAATAAAAATAGGAAGACATCCAGCTGCTGGATTAATATTTCTATCTTTATATAAAGCCATCATTTCTTGTTGGAATTTTTGCTGTGTTACAGCATCCTTGGAGCTATATTTTTCTTTTAGCTTTAACATCTCTGGTTGTACTTCTTGCATTGCCTTAGAGTTTTTAGTTTGTTTAATCATTAACGGTAAAATTACTAAACGAATTATAATCGTTACTGCAATGATCCCGAGACCATATGTCCCTAATAGCTCTTGGAAAAATGTAATAGCGGAAACTAATGGCCAAACAATGTATTCATTCCAAAAACCTTCGGAAGTATTATAAATTGGTTCATTGAATTCCGTACATCCAGCTAGTAAAGCTGTCATTACTATTAATAATAATAGTAAAGGTAATTTTCTCTTCAACCTTCTTCCCCCTATTAAAATACATTCATCTTTCATCTATCCTTATCTTAACATCTCATCCAAAAGACTTCACTAGCTTTTCTTCTTTAAAACTTTGGCTACTTTCAAAACATGCTCTAAGTTCTTTTTTGTCTCATGAAAGTCAAGCTTGGCCGCCGAATTTCTGGCGATAATAATATAATCTTTGTTTCCTGCCACTGAATCATTCAACTCTAAAAAGGATTGACGAATGTATCTTTTAATACGATTACGAACCACTGCATTGCCAACTTTCTTACTTACAGATAATCCTATTCGAAAATAATCGTATTCATTCTCCAATGTATAAACTACAAACTGTCTGTTGGCGAATGATTTCCCTTTTTTAAAGATCTTTTGAAATTCAGCATTCTTTTTTATGCGTTGTTTCTTATTCATCTAGTCACCTGCTCCAACTAATCGGTTTGAAAGAAAAAAAAGACCACTGAATTGGTCAGTGGACTTATAATTATGCTGATAATACTTTTCTTCCTTTAGCACGACGGGCTGCTATTACGCGGCGACCGTTTTTTGTACTCATACGTGCGCGGAAACCGTGATTTTTTGCTCTTTTACGGCTATTTGGTTGGAATGTACGTTTCATCTATATGACACCTCCTGAGTGATCATCTTAAAATGTTCCTTAGACAGTCTCCGATATTATATAAAAACTACACTGTATTTGTCAATCTTTATTTAAGTCCATGTCTTGCTGCTTCTGTTTTCTTCTTGCCCACTCTTATCCACATACTAAGATATCTTTTCCCACTTACCTGTGAATAACAATTTTCGACAAAAAAATATCCACATAGCTTATGAACATGTTTTTAACATATCCCTTTGCTGTGGACAACCTTAACTGTTAATTAATTTAATATTGTGGATAACCTTAAAGTATCTTGTAATTGCAACGTTTTTTTGATACGATATCTGTGTTTTACTTTTTCAAACGAAATATGTTATTTTTTATTATCCACAGTTGTTAGTAATCTGTGGATAATATTTTCCCCATACGTTTATAAAGTTTATCCACAGGACGTGGATTTGTGTATATAACTATAATTTATACATATAAAATAGAAAGCTGAATGATTATTCTCTTTTTGTAAAACAGTCTTATTACTAAAAGGTAGGAGAAACGGATTTCCTATCAATCTTATAGAAAAGGAGATTATGTTATTGGAACACTTTGAAGAACTTTGGGCTAAAGTTCTCTCTGAAGTAGAAAAGAAAACATCGAAACCAAGCTTCGAAACCTGGTTAAAATCAACAAAGATGCTTTCTTATAAGGGAGACACTGTAACCATAGCTGCGCCCAATTCCTTTGCTAGGGATTGGCTTGAAAATCACTATGTTCATTTAATTGCTGGGATTCTTACAGAACTTACTGGCAATGAATTATTAATTTCTTTTGTAGTACCTAAGGGTCAGGACTTTGATGACTTTGAAATACCAAAGCCAAAAACACCGGTTACTCCAGATGATCAGCCAGACTTTTCTCCTGGAATGCTTAACTCAAAAAATACATTTGATACTTTTGTCATTGGTTCTGGTAACCGTTTTGCCCATGCTGCCTCTTTAGCTGTAGCAGAAGCACCTGCAAAAGCATATAATCCTCTTTTCATATACGGAGGAGTTGGATTAGGAAAAACCCACTTAATGCACGCGATTGGACACTATGTTCAAGAACACAATCCGAATGCAAAAGTGGTTTATTTATCTTCTGAAAAATTCACGAACGAATTTATTAATTCTATTCGCGACAACAAAGCAGTAGACTTCCGAAATAAGTATCGAAATGTAGATGTTCTCTTAATAGATGATATTCAGTTCCTTGCCGGAAAAGAATCAACTCAAGAAGAATTTTTTCATACTTTTAATGCTTTACATGAAGAATCTAAACAAATTGTTATCTCCAGTGACAGACCACCTAAGGAGATTCCCACGTTAGAGGATCGTTTACGCTCCCGTTTTGAATGGGGCTTGATAACAGATATAGCACCACCTGATTTAGAAACAAGAATTGCTATTTTACGTAAAAAAGCACGCGCAGACGGTTTGGATATTTCTGATGAAGTTATGGCCTATATCGCAAATCAAATTGACTCGAATATAAGAGAGCTGGAAGGTGCACTTATTCGCGTAGTGGCCTATTCCTCGCTTGTTAATAAAGATATTAATATAGACTTAGCTGCTGAGGCATTAAAAGATATTCTTCCAAATGCACGTCCAAGAATTATTACGATCTTAGATATCCAAAAGGTTGTAGGAGAGCATTTTCATATAAGATTAGAAGATTTTACTGCGAAAAAACGTACCAAATCTATCGCATTCCCTCGTCAGGTAGCTATGTTTCTTTCCCGTGAGCTAACTGATTTCTCATTGCCTAAGATTGGCGAAGAGTTTGGTGGACGTGATCATACTACAGTAATTCATGCACACGATAAAATAGCTACGATGCTAAAAACAGATATGAACCTGCAGGATGATATTAAGCAAATAAAATCTATCCTCGGTAGATAATTAGATTGTGGATAAGTTCCTATTTTAGGTCCATACTTAAACACAAGTTATACACATGGGGATATGTGGCGAAATATAGCGAAATATGCACTTATCAACATATCCACAAGCCCTATTACTATATCTATTAATCTTTTAATAAATAATAAATATATAAGTGAGGTACTAAAATGAAATTTGAAGTAATGAGAGATAGTCTATTAAATGGACTAAATGATGTAATGAAAGCCGTAAGTTCTAAAACAACAATTCCTATATTGACTGGATTAAAATTAGAAGTAACAAAAGAAGGTTTGTATTTGACTGGTAGTGATTCAGATATTACAATCCAAACATTTATACCAGTTGAAAAAAATGGAGAACAAATTATAAAGATCGTAGAACCAGGATCAATAGTTGTCCAAGCAAGAATGTTTAGTGAGATTGTTCGTAAATTACCTACTAACGATGTAGAAATTGAAGTTACAAACCAATTCCACACACATATCCGTTCAGGTAAATCAGAATTCAACTTAATAGGCATTGATGCTAGTGAATATCCTTTGTTACCTCAACTTGAAGAAGATCGACAATTCTATATTCCTTCTGACTTGTTGAAATCTATTATTAAAGAAACAGTATTTGCTGTTTCTACATCAGAAAGCAGACCAGTATTAACTGGAGTGAATTGGCAGGTTATTGATGGGGAGCTCCACTGTGTAGCTACAGATAGCCATCGTCTAGCAAAAAGAAAAACAGCATTAAAAGATTTACCTGAAGAAAAATATAGCGTAGTAATTCCAGGAAAAAGCTTAAATGAATTAAATAAGATTCTAGAAGAAACTTCTTCCGAAGTAGCTATAGTTATGACTCAGCAGCAGATATTATTCAAAACCGAGGATGTATTATTTTACTCTAGATTGTTAGAAGGAAATTACCCTGACACATCTAGACTGATCCCAAGCGAATATAAAACAACTATTGTTGTTAACGGTAAATCTTTATTGCAAGCAATAGATCGTGCTTCCTTATTGGCACGAGAAGAAAGAAATAATGTTGTTCGTTTTTCAACTCTAGATTTAAATTCCTTAGAAGTTTCCTCCAACTCTCCTGAAATCGGAAAAGTAGAAGAACAAATTCTAGCGGAAACGATAGAAGGCGAAGAGCTTAAGATTTCTTTCAGTGCTAAATACATGATGGATGCACTAAAGGCGATTGATGGACAAGATGTAAAAATTCTTTTTGCAGGGACAATGAGACCGTTTGTTTTAAAATCTGTACATGACGATTCAATCTTGCAATTAATCCTTCCAGTAAGAACTTACTAAACAGCATAAACAAGAGATAGTCACCAATAGTGGCTATCTTTTTTACTTATTTGCTTTATTAGGGTAAAATGGAGGGATAAACAAAATGAGAAGAGGTTGAATAATTAGTGGAAGAGATTCGTTTTGATTCGGAATTTATTACCTTAGGTCAATTACTTAAGATGACAGACGCAATAAGTTCAGGTGGAATGGCTAAATGGTTTTTGAGCGAAAATCCCGTATATATAAACGGAGAAGCAGATCAACGAAGAGGTAGAAAAATAAGAAACAAAGATGTAGTGAATATTCCAGGAGTAGGAAAATTTCTAATGATTGGACCTGAGAACGGAGAGTAATATGTATATTGAACGACTTGAGCTAAAAAACTTCCGTAATTACGATTCAATAGAATTGGATTTTTCCTCTAAAATAAATGTGTTGATTGGGGAAAATGCCCAAGGTAAAACTAACTTAATGGAATCCCTATATGTATTATCAATGGCGAAGTCTCATAGAACTTCTAATGATAAAGAATTGATACGCTGGGAAGCAGAGTATGGTAAAATAATAGGGGATATACACAAAAAATATGGACGACTCCCCTTGGAATTAATACTCTCCAAAAAAGGAAAAAAAGCAAAGGTGAATCACCTAGAACAAAATAGACTCAGTGACTACATAGGTCAGCTTAATGTTGTCATGTTTGCACCAGAGGATTTGTTTTTGGTTAAAGGTAGTCCTCAAGTCAGAAGACGTTTTCTAGATATGGAAATAGGACAAATATCTCCTAGGTATTTACATGATTTGCTTAACTTTCAAAAGATTTTAAAGCAAAGAAACCATATTTTAAAAAAACATCAAGGTCAATCTAAGTTAAATGATGTCATGTTTGACGTTTATACAGAACAATATATAAATGCTGCAGTAAAAGTAATTCAAAAAAGATTCCAATTTATGGAATTACTTCAAAAGTGGGCAGAACCAATTCACTTTGGTATCTCACGAGGATTAGAAAAACTCACAGTTGCATATGACTCTACTATAGGTATTAAAGCAGACTATTCAGAAAGTCAGATGAAGACAACTTTAGAGACAAAAATATTTGAAAATCAAAAAAGAGAATTAGATCGCGGAGTCACTTTGTATGGTCCTCATCGTGATGACCTTAAATTTTTTGTCAATGACTATGATGTTCAAACTTATGGTTCGCAAGGACAACAAAGAACAACAGCCTTATCACTTAAATTAGCCGAAATCGAATTGATAAAACAGGAGGTAGGTGAAGCTCCTGTTTTATTGCTGGATGACGTTCTATCGGAATTAGATGACTACCGACAATCGCATCTATTAACGACTATTCATGGTGACGTTCAGACGTTTGTTACAACGACAAGTATTGAAGGAATAGCCCATGACACGATTAAACAGGCAAAGATGTTTCATGTGGAACAAGGGGCAGTTATAAAATAAAATTCACCAGTATGGAAAGTAATGAAAGAGTGGGTGAGCAAGTTGGCAATGGAAGAGAAAGATTTAAAACCATCTTATGATGCTGATCAGATACAAGTATTAGAAGGTTTAGAAGCGGTAAGAAAACGTCCCGGAATGTACATAGGGACTACTAGCTCTAAAGGACTTCACCATCTTGTATGGGAAATCGTTGATAACAGTATTGATGAGGCGCTCGCTGGTTATTGCGATCATATTATTGTGACGATTGAAAAAGACAATTGGATTCGTGTGGAAGACAATGGCCGTGGTATACCAGTTGATAACCAAGAAAAAATGGGAAAACCTGCAGTTGAAGTTATTATGACTGTTCTTCATGCTGGTGGTAAATTTGGCGGCGGCGGATATAAAGTGTCCGGTGGGCTTCATGGTGTTGGTGCATCAGTAGTAAATGCCTTGTCAGAGTATACGGAAGTTTATGTTAAACGCGATGGAAAAATTCATACGATTAAATTTGAACGAGGAGCTGTTGCTTCACCTTTAGAAGTAACGGGAGAAGCATTAGAAACAGGAACTACTACAAGATTTAAAGCAGACTCGCAAATTTTTACGGAAACAACTGTTTATGAGTATGATATCTTAGCGCACCGCGTAAGAGAATTAGCTTATTTAAACCGTGGTTTGACCATCACTATTGCAGATGAACGAGAAGGCCAAGAAAAATCAGTTAAATACCTTTACGAGGGCGGTATTAAATCTTACGTAGAGGATCTAAATAAATCAAAAGAGCCAATTACAGAAGAAGCTATTTTTGTAGAAGGTGAGAAAGACGGAATATCTATTGAAATTGCCATGCAATATAATGCTGGATATTCATCAAACATTTTATCTTTCGCAAATAATATTAATACGTATGAAGGCGGAACACATGAATCTGGCTTTAAAACTGCCCTTACTCGTGTAATTAACGATTATGCAAGAAAAAATGGTTTACTAAAAGATTCAGAAACAAACTTGTCTGGTGACGATGTACGAGAAGGTTTAACTGCTATTGTTTCAGTAAAACATCCCGATCCTCAATTTGAAGGACAAACCAAAACAAAACTCGGTAACTCCGAAGTAAGCACTATTACTAATAGTTTGTTTGCTGAAGGTTTTGACCGATTTTTATTAGAAAACCCTCAAATTGCTAGAAAAATTGTGGATAAAGGGCTGATGGCTGCCCGTGCACGTGTAGCTGCGAAAAAAGCACGAGAATTAACTCGTCGTAAGTCAGCTTTAGAGGTATCTAGCTTACCAGGGAAATTAGCAGATTGTTCTTCCCGTATTCCAGCAGATAGCGAATTGTATATAGTTGAGGGTGACTCAGCAGGTGGATCAGCGAAATCAGGACGAGATCGTCACTATCAAGCTATTCTTCCATTACGAGGAAAAATATTAAACGTGGAAAAAGCACGTTTAGATAGAATACTTGGAAATGCAGAGATTCGTACTATGATTACAGCTTTAGGTACTGGCATTGGGGAAGAGTTTATTTTAGAAAAAGCTCGTTATCATAAAATCATTATCATGACCGATGCGGACGTAGATGGAGCTCATATTCGTACATTATTACTTACCTTCTTCTTCCGATTTATGAGACCATTGATTGAAGCAGGTTATGTGTATGCAGCACAACCACCTTTATATCAAGTGAAACAAGGAAAGCATGTAGAGTATTGCTATAATGATGAACAACTAAAAGAAATTTTAGATCGATTGCCTAAAACGTCTAAGCCAAACATTCAACGTTACAAAGGACTTGGAGAAATGGATGCAACTCAACTTTGGGAAACAACAATGGATCCAGAAAATCGTACATTGCTTCAAGTTAACTTGGATAATGCAATGGAGGCAGATGAAGTCTTCACACAGCTGATGGGCGAAGAGGTAGAGCCTCGTCGTCAGTTTATCGAAGACAATGCTGTATATGTGAAAAATTTAGATATTTAAGAATGTGTTTAACTGGAGGTCTTTAGGATGTCAGAAATACCGAATAAAGGTGTCAGAGGGATCAATATTAGTACAGAAATGAGAACATCCTTTCTTGACTATGCGATGAGCGTTATTGTATCCCGTGCATTACCTGACGTACGAGACGGGTTAAAGCCCGTACATCGTCGAATTTTATATGGGATGCAAGAACTAGGAAATACACCAGATAAGCCTCATAAAAAATCTGCTCGTATCGTAGGAGACGTAATGGGGAAATACCATCCACATGGTGACTCCTCCATTTATGATGCAATGGTTCGTATGGCGCAGGATTTTAGCTATCGATACATGCTGGTAGACGGCCATGGTAACTTTGGATCTGTCGATGGAGACGGAGCAGCAGCTATGCGATATACAGAATCACGTATGTCCAAAATTGCTTTAGAATTATTACGCGATATAAATAAAAATACGATTGATTATAAAGATAACTATGATGGTCAAGAAAAAGAGCCAGTTGTGTTACCAAGTAGATACCCAAATTTACTTGTAAATGGGGCTTCGGGAATTGCTGTAGGTATGGCAACTAACATCCCTTCTCACCATCTTGGGGAAGTAATAGACGGGGTTTTGGCTTTAACGGAAAACCCAGCCATCACTATTGAGGAATTAATGAATATTATTCCTGGTCCTGATTTCCCAACAGGCGGTATCATATTGGGCCGTAGCGGGATCCGTCGTGCTTATGAGACTGGGAAGGGCTCTATCCTAATCCGTGCGAAGGTCGAAATTGAACAAAAGCCTAGTGGGAAAGAAGTAATTATCGTTAAAGAAATTCCATATCAAGTAAATAAAGCTCGTCTAATTGAAAAAATAGCAGAGCTTGTACGTGATAAGAAAATTGATGGAATTACTCATTTGGCTGATGAATCAGATCGAAACGGAATGCGTATTGTTATTGAAGTTCGTAAGGATGCAAATTCTAACGTGCTCCTCAATAACTTATACAAACAAACCGCACTACAATCGAGCTTCGGTATTAATATGTTAGCGTTGGTGGACAACCAGCCTAAAGTGTTGAACCTAAAAGAAATGCTTTACTATTATCTAGAACATCAAAAAGTGGTAATCCGTCGTCGTACGCAGTTTGAATTGAACAAGGCTGAAGACCGCGCGCATATTCTAGAAGGTCTACGAATTGCATTAGATCATATTGATGAAATTATTAAGCTAATTCGTTCTTCTCAAACAGGAGAAATAGCAAAAAATGGCTTAATGGAGCAGTTCAATTTATCAGAACGACAAGCGCAAGCAATTCTGGATATGCGTTTACAACGTTTAACTGGATTAGAGCGCGATAAAATTGAAGATGAATATAAGGCATTAGTACAATTAATAGAGGAACTAAAATTCATCTTAGCTAATGAATATCGAGTAATTGAAATCATCCGTGAAGAAATCACGGAGATTAAAGATCGCTATGCAGATAAACGCCGTACGGAGATTGTTGCAGGAGGAGCAGAGGTCTTTGAAGATGAAGACTTAATACCTGTAGAAAATTCTGTGCTTACTTTAACAAATAAAGGGTATATTAAACGTTTACCTGCAAATACGTATAAGAGTCAAAAACGTGGTGGTCGTGGAGTACAAGGAATGGGAACTAATGAAGATGATTTCGTTGAGCATTTATTGTATACATCCACCCATGATACGATTCTATTCTTTACGAATAATGGTAAGGTATACCGTGCAAGAGGATTTGAAATTCCAGAGTATGGTCGAACAGCAAAAGGCCTGCCACTGGTTAATCTTCTAGGCATTGAGAAAAACGAGCATGTAACTGCGATGATCCCAATGGCTTCATTTGAAGAAGATAATTACTTAATCTTTACGACTAAGCATGGTGTAACAAAAAGAACACCAGTATCAGGTTTTGCACATATCCGTGCTAATGGTTTAATAGCTATCTCTTTACGTGAAGAGGATGAACTAATAGGAGTTCGTTTAACCAACGGTAAAAAAGAGATTATCATAGGTACACGCCAAGGTAAGCTAGTAAGATTCGAAGAAACAGATATACGTTCTATGGGCCGGACTGCTGGAGGAGTAAGAGGAATCCGTTTGAAGGATGACGATTACGTAGTAGGAATGGAAATTATAGAACCTGGACAAGAGATACTAGTGGTTACGGAGAATGGTTACGGTAAACGTACACCAGAATCTGAGTATAGATTGCAAACTAGAGGTGGTATGGGTGTAAAAACATGCCAAATCACTGATAAGAATGGACCTTTATGTGCCGTGAAGGCAGTAGATGGTTCTGAAGACTTGATGCTAATCACAATTAATGGCATGTTGATCCGTATGGATGTAAACGATATTTCTATGACAGGACGAAGTACTCAAGGTGTTCGTCTAATGAGATTATCTGGCAGCGAGTTAATTGCTACCGTAGCAAAAGTTGAAAAAGAAGAGGAAGAAGAAGTAATAGATGCTGAAATGGAAGAAGCAGCTGTTACTCCTGATGAAGATTCATCCTCAACAGAAGAAATAGAAGAAATAGAAGAAATAGAAGAATAAGTAAGTAAACTACCCTTAGACACTGTTTAAGGGTAGTTTTTTTTAGTTAGATAACTGTAGCTAAGTGAAAATACGATTTATATTAATTAGATAAACATAGAATTCGCATATACAAGAATCAATAGAATTTAGTATAATTAAGGAAAATAAAAGAAAAAGCAGGGTAACAAATGGAATATATCTTACAAAATCTAGAAGAGGTTAGAATTGGTAGTATAATAGCCGAAGATCTGTTTGTGAATACAAAGTCCCCAGTCGTGCGTAAAGATACAAAAGTCTCTAGGGAACATATTGAGGTACTAAGAGC
>NZ_CALIED010000018.1:0-29587 GCF_938022135.1 uncultured Psychrobacillus sp. | reverse complement strand
CCTGTTTCTAAACCTACATTTCCTGCAAAACTTAACGTCAGTTCAACGATTAGAATAGAGCTAAGATTAGGCATAACACCTGTAAAGATAATTCTGCCATTGCCAGTTCCTAATGTTTTAGAGGCATTTATATAATCTCTTCTACTCTCAGTTAATGACTTACTTCTAACCAGTCGGGCCGTTGACACCCATAAAAAAGTACTCATAATAAGAACGAACTCAAATATAGAGTATTTCGGAATAATTGTTACAAACACAATGATGATCATTAAAGTTGGAATAGTGATGAAAAAGTCAATAATTCTCATAAATATATTGTCTATTAAACCACCAAAGTAGCCTGTAATCATACCAATGGCCACACCTACAATACCTGTTATAATTGTCACCGATAATGCTATAGTAATGGAGTTTCTAGCTCCGATGATTAACTGTCCTAAAATGGAACGTCCACCCTGATCAGCTCCCAGAATAAACTTTTCGCCAGGTTCTGAAAATTTGTCTCTTAAACTTACATTCATTAATTCTTCTTGATTGATCATTGCTGCTGAGATATAGATAGCTATTATTCCAATGACTAAACAAAATAGCGAGAACATTGCTAACTTATCTTTTTTAAACTCTCTTACTAGCACTTGAAAACCTGTAGGCGGAGAGCTTTGTGTGTTTTTTTCTAGAATTTCTGTATTAAGTATTTGTTCACTCATCATACTCTCTCCTTAACCTTATATTTTGGGTCAATCTATTCTAATACGTGGATCTACAATGCTCATGATGATATCAGACAATAGACTACCTAATAAAGTTAAGAAGCCAAAAAGCAATACTAAAGCGGTAATAACACTATAATCCCTGGAGGATATAGATTGTATAAACAATTGCCCCATGCCTTGATATCCAAAAATGGTTTCTATAAATATGGAGCCACCTAGTAACCCAGTAATTGTAAACCCTAGAAAAGCTGCAATTGGCAATAATGAGTTTCGAAAAATGTGTCTACTGTATACTTTTTTAATAGGAATTCCCTTACTTCTTGCTGTACGGACATAATCCATCGACTTTGCATCTATAATTTCAGATCTTAGGTACTGAATTACTGCGGTCGTTCCAAGGATTGCATAGGTCATTGCAGGCAATAGCATATGATAAATTCGGTTCCATACATACCCAAGGGTACCTTCCTCGTACTTTATGTCTACCGTACCGGCTGTCGGAAACCATCCAAGATGATAACCGAAAAAGAATAATGCTAGCAAGCCAAGTACGAATGTTGGGATCGCATAGGTCACAAAAGAGTATAGTACGATTGTTTTATCTAGGAATGTATCTTGAAAGCGCCCCGCCAATACTCCTAACGGAATAGCTATTAAGTATAGAAGTACAACGCTGAGCAAGGATAGCCATAGTGTGTTCATCGCCCGAAATCCTATTAAATCCGCAACAGGCATGCTATACGTATAACTCTTACCAAAATCCCCTTGAATTGCATTCGTTATCCAATTGTAGTATTGTACATACCAAGGATCGTAAAATCCTGCTAACACTCTCATTTCTTCTAATCGATTAGGATCGGATTCTGGTGTTATTAGGCCAGTGAATGGGTCTCCAGGCATTTGCTTAGCTAATATAAATATTAGTAGGCTTAAGACAAAAAGTTGTGGAATCATGGCTAAAACTCTTCTCAATATTGTTTTCCACATATTAGATGACCTCCTTGCTTCTAGTGGCCATTGCTACTTGATGAGTAGTTGAGATTGGTACTAAATCCAATACTTTCCCATCCTTATCAAAGTATTTCTGATGATCAGTTACATAATTTTTTTCTACTTCAATTCTTTCTCTTTTTCTTGCTTCTCTACCTTTTGGATTTACGTCAGGTATAGCCGATAGCAATCTCCTTGTATAGATATGTTGAGGATTTGTATAAATATCTTCCCTACTTCCAGTTTCTACAAATTTACCTTTGTACATAATAGAAATTTCATCACACATATGTTTAACTACACCCAAATCGTGGGATATAAATAAGTAACTTAATCCAAATTCTCTTTGTATATCTTTCATAAAATTTAACACTTGGGCTTGAACCGATAAATCTAGTGCTGATACTGGTTCATCTGCAATGATCAATTTAGGATTTGTTGCAATAGCACGAGCAATGCCAATCCTTTGTTTCTGACCGCCTGAAAACTCATGAGGATACTTTACCTTGACATCCTCGCTCATTCCCACTATTTCTAACAGTTCATTAATTTTTCTTTTTTCTTCGGTAGGAGACAGTTTCAAAAAGTTTCTAATAGGTTCTGCTATAATATCTTGAACTCGTTTTCTAGGATTTAAACTTGAATGGGCGTCTTGAAATATCATTTGAATATCTCGATTATAGGAAGAAGATGGACTACGACGGCTATTTGTAACATCCTGTCCTTCGTATATGATTTGTCCAGATGTTATTTTTTCAAGTCCAATAATAGATTTACCAGTAGTAGACTTTCCACAGCCAGATTCTCCTACCAATCCATACGTTTTCCCTTTTTCAATTTCTATCGAGATTCCATCTACTGCATGCACACGATCAACAACTGTATTAAAAAATCCACCCCTGATAGGATAATGAACATGTAAGTCCTTAATTTGCATAAAACTCATTGGTTACTTCCCCTTTCTCACCCTCAAAATGAAAATGCTGCCAACATGTGCATCTGACAAGGTGTCCTGGAGAAACTTCATGCAATACTGGATTTTTTTCATGTGTCTCTTCACTGATCCAAGGGATTCTGGCAGAAAATCTACATCCTTCTCGAGGTAATTTGGCTAAAGAAGGTACAATTCCTTGAATAACTTCAAGCCTATCATTCTCACTATTCATCTGTGGTATAGAGTTAAATAATGAACGAGTATAAGGGTGTAACGGATTAGAAAATAGTTCCTCTACAGGAGCCTCTTCAATAATTTGTCCTGCGTACATTACTGCAACCCGGTCTGCTACTTCAGCTACTACGCCTAAGTCATGTGTTATTAATATAATTCCCGAACCTGTTTCTTTTTGTAAGTCAATAAGTAAGTCCAATATTTGAGCTTGAATGGTTACGTCCAATGCAGTAGTTGGTTCATCTGCAATGATTACTTTAGGCTTACAAGAGATTGCAATCGCAATGATAACCCGCTGTCTCATCCCTCCAGACAATTGATGTGGGAATTGTTTTGCAGTTCGCTCTGGATTTGGGATACCTACTTGTTTTAATAACTCTAATACTCTTTTTTTTCTTTCAGACTTACTCAGCTTTGTATGAAAGGCAAGGCTTTCTTCAATTTGGTCTTGAATCTTCATCAACGGGTTTAATGCAGATAAGGGATCTTGGAAAATCATCCCTATTTCTTCTCCTCGAACAGCATTAAAGTTTTCATCATTCAATTTAGCAAGATTGATACCATTGTATATAATTTCGCCTTCCACTCTTGTTTTGTTGTGGTCATGTAACCCAATAATGGACGTTGCTAAAGTAGATTTCCCACAACCTGATTCTCCTACGATTGCCAGAATTTCATTTCTCTTTAGCGAAATGGATACCCCATCCACGGCATCATAATATGTATCTTTTATTCTGAATCCGGTATGTAAATTGTTTATGGTTAATAGCTGTTCTGAGTTGTTCAAACTAATTCTCCTCTCACGCAACTTTATGTTCGGTCTGATTTTTTCCAAATAATTAAAGATTAAAACTTTTCTGTTATTTGATTCCTTTTGTAAAGTCTATTACAGGATGATTACAAGCGCAATATAAATTTTTTATATATTTTGTTTATTTAATATATTCTGAACCATACAAAATTATTATAAACATTGGAATATCAAGGTTTTAATTAGGCTAAATAATGGAAAATTGTTATGAAAATAAATTAAATATACACTTATTTCTTAATACTTTTTAATATATATTTGTTCTAAAAGAACTATAATATACAAAAAAATCCACGCTCACAAGAACGTGGATTTTTTGTTGTTTATTTGATTTTTTTAAATAATATACTTGCATTATGACCACCAAAACCTAATGAATTACTCATGGCATAGTCAATTTCTTCTTTTCTTGCCTCATTTGGAACATAGTCTAAATCACATAACGGATCAGGCGTTTCCAGATTTGTGGTAGGCGGTAAGATGCCTTCATGGAGAGCTAATACACTGAATATTGCCTCTACCCCTCCTGCCGCACCGAGCAAGTGACCAGTCATAGATTTAGTGGAACTCATAGCCAAATTGTACGCATGCTCACCAAATACGGATTTTACAGCCATTGTTTCAAACTGATCATTATAAGGCGTACTAGTTCCGTGCGCATTAATATAATCGATCTTCTCCGGAGACACTCCTGCATCGTCTAATGCTTGCTTCATCGCTCTAGCTGCCCCTTCTCCTTCTGGAGCTGGTGCAGTAATATGGTGGGCATCTCCTGTAGAACCATAACCTATTATTTCTGCATAGATTTTAGCACCACGAGCAACAGCGTGCTCATATTCTTCTAATATAAGAATTCCAGCTCCTTCACCAATAACAAATCCGTCTCGATTAGCATCAAAAGGTTTCGATGCGGTATTAGGATCTGTATTTAAAGAAAGTGCAGTATTGGAGCAGAAACCAGCTACAGACATATGAGTAATCGGAGACTCTGCTCCGCCGGTAATCATCACATCTGCATCTCCTCGCTCGATCACTTTAAAAGCATCCCCTATAGAGTTAGTGCCAGATGCACAAGCCGTTACCGTACATGAATTAATCGCCTTTGCCCCAAAATGAATTGACACCTGACCTGCAGCCATGTCAGGAATCATCATTGGCACGAAGAATGGACTTACGCGTCTCGTTCCTTTTTCTAAAAATACTCGGAACTGATTCTCGTATGTCTCCATTCCACCAATACCTGAACCAATCCAAACGCCTGTACGTAGACCTAGCTCTTCTGTGATTGTTAAATTGGCGTCCTCAACTGCCATAATTGCAGAAGCTAAAGCATAGTGAGTAAAACGATCCATTTTTCTTGCATCTTTCTTTTCAATATACTTCTCTATGTCAAAATCTTTTACCTCTGCGGCCACTTTCGCTGGAAACAAAGAAGCGTCAAGTCTTGTTAACATTCCGACACCTGATTTACCTTCCTTAATACCAGCCCAAGTAGTTTCTACATCATTACCTAGTGGTGTTACGGCACCTAATCCTGTTACTACAACCCTACGTTTCGTCATGTATGTCCGTCCCTTCGACAAATTAAATTATTTTCCCCATTTAAGCGCTATTGCTCCCCAAGTCAAGCCTCCACCAAAACCTACCATTACAATAATATCATCATCTTTCACTTTTCCATTTTTTACTTCTTCTTTTAATGCTAGTGGAATAGACGAAGATGAGGTATTCCCATATTTGTGTATAGTTTTGGCCATTTTTTCAGCAGGCAACTCCAGTCGTTCTCTAGATGCCTCCATAATACGAATATTTGCTTGATGAGGGATTAACAAATCAATATCTGTTTTTTGTAATCCTGCTTTTTCGATAACGTTAATAGCAGATTCGCCCATTTGACGAACCGCAAATTTAAATACCTCTCTTCCATTCATCGTAATGTAAGGTCCGTCCTGCAATAAATACTTTCCTCCACTACCATTGGCTCCAAGCTCAAAGGACAATATGCCTCTGCCCTCAGAGACTTCTCCAATTACTACAGCCCCTGCTCCGTCTCCAAAGAGGACAGCAGTATTTCGATCTTCCCAGTCTGTAATTTTAGACAGCTTTTCCACACCAATTACTAACACATGAGAATACGTTTTAGATTCTACAAATTGCTTTGCAGTAACGACACCATACATAAACCCTGCGCATGCAGCGGATATATCCATTGCTGCTGCATTAGTAGCCCCTAATTGCTCCTGAAGCATCGTGGAGACACTAGGAAAAGGACGATCCGGAGTTACTGTTGCTACCAAAATTAGTCCTATTTGTTCCGGAGAAATTCCTGCATCCGCTATTGCTTCCTTGGCTGCCTTGACAGCCATATGTGAACTTTCTTCTCCAGGAGCAGCTATTCGACGCTCCTCTATACCAGTCATTGTTTTTATCCATTCATCCGATGTATCTATTCTTTTTTCAAGGTCTTCATTCGTTAAAATCTTCTCAGGTGCATAAGTTCCTAAACCTATAATTCCTGCATTCATGAAATTCCTCTTTTCTTGTAATCTATTATTAGTACCTGGTATTAATAATAGCGAATATATGAACATTTTTCAACATAGTTGTTGGATGTTAAGAATAATTCTTTTGTATAGGACAACCCTATGTTATGATAGCTATAGATAAATTAATTTTTTTGAGGTGAAATTATATGCAATATGTTATGACAGTAATTTGGACACTTATCTTGGTTACGATGTTAAATTATGTAGTAGGTTCAGTTAATGGCGTAGAAGAATTTAACTTTTTCCATGGTTTATATATGGCTATCCCAGCAGCTATTATAATTATACTAATTACTAAAGTAATTCCGGATGAGCCTGTAGAAGCTAAACATCATTAATAAAAAAAACTCCCTTCAAAAGGGAGTTTTTTTATTTGATAGCTGTATAGCGATACTATTTCACCATTAGCTGGCCATCCTCCAGGCTCGCTACAATTGTGCTACCAGGCAGGACGTTCCCTCCAATTAGCATTTTTGCAACTGCTGTTTCTAGATATCGTTGGATAAATCTTCTGAGCGGTCTTGCGCCATAAGCAGCATCAGTTCCCTCTTCCACGATCCACGTATAGACATCTTCCTCGACCTCTAAAGTAACTTCCTGTTCTAGCAGACGATTTTGCAGTTGTTTTACATACTTTTTCGCTATCATTTCAAAGTGATGAGTCGTTAAGGAATGGAACATAATAATGTCATCCATACGGTTTAATAGCTCAGGCTTGAAGTGTGCACGAAGAGCGGTCATTACCAGTTCCTCGTCCGTTTCTGACACTTGTCCGGTTGTATTGGATAAGTATTGGGAGCCTATATTGGAAGTTAAAATGACAACTGTATTTGTAAAGTTGACGATTCTCCCCTGACTATCGGTTATCCTTCCATCATCCATTAGCTGTAACAAAATATTAGCAACATCTGGATGAGCCTTTTCTATTTCATCTAACAGCACTACTGAATATGGATTTCTTCGCACAGCCTCTGTTAACTGACCGCCTTCCTCATAGCCTATATATCCAGGTGGTGCGCCGACTAATCGAGATACGCTATGCTTTTCCATATATTCCGACATGTCTATACGAATGAAGTGTTCCTCTGAGTCAAACAGGTTAGCAGCTAAAGATTTAGCAAGCTCTGTTTTTCCTACACCAGTCGGTCCTAAAAATAAAAACGAACCAATTGGTTTATTCGGGTCTTTTATACCTGCACGTGCACGCCAAACAGCCTCTGTCACTAATTGTACTGCCTGATCTTGACCAACTACACGTTCTCCCAATGTCTCTTTAAGGCGAAGAAGTTTTTCTCTTTCTCCTTCTACCAGCTTAGTTACTGGGATGCCAGTCCATCTTGAAATAATATGAGCAATTTCATCTGCAGTGACTTCTTCTCGAAGTAAACGTGAATCATAATCATTGTTTATCTCATCTTCATATGATTGAAGTTCCTTTTCTAAAGGTGGTATTTTACCATGACGTAGCTCTGCTGCTTTATTTAAATCGTATTTATTTTCTGCTTCCTCTAGCTCTCTGCGATAGCGGTCTAACAGCTCTCTCTTTTTTTGAACTACTTGAATGGACTCTTTTTCTGATTCCCATTTTTTACGCATATCTGCTGAGGACTTGTCTAACTCCTCTAACTCCTGACGCAATTGTTCTAATCGCTTTTTGCTAGCTGAATCCTTTTCTTTCATCAGCGCTTGCTCCTCAATTTGGAGCTGCATCATTCTTCTAGTTACTTCGTCCAGCTCTTGAGGCATTGAATCTATTTCCGTACGGATCATGGCACATGCTTCATCTATTAAGTCTATTGCCTTGTCAGGAAGAAAACGTTCTGTAATATAGCGGTTGGAAAGCTGAGATGCTGCTACAATTGCTCGATCGTGTATACGTACACCATGATGTAATTCAAAGCGTTCCTTTAAACCACGAAGGATGGATACTGTATCCTCTACAGAGGGTTCTCTTACTAATACTTGCTGAAAACGGCGCTCTAACGCAGGATCCTTTTCAATATACATACGATATTCATCAAGAGTAGTCGCTCCAATACAATGCAATTCTCCTCGTGCGAGCATTGGCTTTAACATATTCCCCGCATCCATGGTACCATCTGATTTCCCAGCACCAACTATAGTGTGGATCTCATCAATAAATAAAATGATTTTTCCTTCACTCTCTTTGATTTGCTTGAGTACTGCTTGAAGTCTCTCCTCAAATTCTCCACGATACTTTGCTCCTGCAATTAGCGAGCTCATATCTAATTCGAAAATCTCTTTATCCTTCAAACCCTCTGGTACATCTTTTTTTACAATTCTTTGTGCCAGTCCCTCTACAATAGCGGTTTTACCAACCCCTGGTTCTCCGATCAGTACAGGATTATTTTTAGTTTTTCTTGATAAAATACGAATGACATTTCGAATTTCCTGATCTCTACCGATAACCGGGTCCATTTTGCCGTCTTTTACTGCATTTACTAAATTACGTCCGTACGTTTCTAAAGGACTTTTTTGATCTTGTTGGTTCATTTGCATATTAACAGCTCCATTTCACAAAACTTTGACCTTTATTGACTATTATAAATATAAATCCTTGTAGCATAATTTGTAAAGTATTAAGCTTTATGTAACGGAATATATGCTATATTTATAGGTACATATAAAGGTGGTGTTGAGGTGGATCATACTTTAGTATCCCCAGATATTAGTTTATTATTTAAACAATACGGTTCTATTATAAAATTAGAGAAGGATCGTTCGGTTTATATAGAAGGCGAACTAGCACAAGACGTATATTTTATTGTAAGCGGCTCTATTGCGATAAATAAAGATACAGAGGGCGGCAAATTACTCACTTTAAGAATAGTAGGCCCCGAAAACTGTATAGGTGAATCTGGTGTTTTCGCAGATAATACTCATCATAGTTTTTCTGCTCTTACGTTGGAGACTACACAGCTATTAGTGCTACCAAAAAATAAATTAGAAAAATTTCTTGTTAATTCTACTCAGTTAATGGTGGAATGGACAAAATATATACAGCTTATTTACTTAAAAAACCAGACAAGGTTTCGTGATTTGATGCTTTATGGTAAAAAAGGCGCTCTATATTCTACTTTAATACGCTTGTGTAACACGTATGGTGAACCATTATCTGATGGTAGGATTAAAATTAATTTTTCACTTACTAATCAGGAAATAGCTAACCTTTGCTCGATGAGTAGGGAAGTAGTTAATCGAATGTTAAATGATATGAAAAGTGAGGGTCTAATTTCGTTTCATAAAGGTATTATTACAATTAACGATTTAGAGTTATTAAGAAGAGAAAACCAGTGCGAAAGCTGTCCTCTTTGCGTTTGTCGGATAGATTAATTAGAGTAAGTGAACGATTGTCGTTCATTTACTCGCTTATATATCGGTGTTTTGTGACGGGCGCTTTTCGCGTGCACGACTCAAGCCTTCTCCCTCGCTATACTCAGTTCGGGTGCTTCCAATCGCCACTCACAATAGCGTAAGTGGCAAGTCCTCTCCAAGGCAATCGTGCTGTGGTGAAATTTCATACTTATCCCGCTGGAATTGCCCCTACAAATCAAACCCTAAGCAGCTATAGAAAAACAGCTCTTATAATTCAAGAAAAAACGCATATAATCAAACAAGGCACCTCCTGTTCGACTTGAACAGAAGATGCCTTGTTTTGTTTTAAACGTCCTCTTTTATAATTAGAGGAGTCTTAATAATTATCGAATACCTAATGCAATTTTTGCATATCGAGACATATTGTCTTTTGACCATGGTGGGTTCCAGACAATATTAACCTCAGTGTCTTTAACTTCAGGTAGCTCAGCTAGTGCTGTTTTAACCTGATCTACTATCATTGGACCCATCGGGCAACCTATAGAAGTTAGTGTCATCGTAACTGTTGCTTGTCCCTCATCAGTTAGATCCACATCATATACTAAACCTAAATTGACAATATCTACGCCTAGCTCTGGGTCAATAACATTTTCCAGGGCAGCCATCATACTATCTTTCATATCTTGATCCATACTAATACCTCCTTACATCTTTCATTCATCATAACAAAGATATATCAATTATGCCAAACGGTTAGCTAACCATTCCGTTGAACGAAGCATACCTTTTCTTGAAACTGCATGGCCAACGCTTTTTTCTTTCATAAACTCAATCTGAGCATCACCATATTGTTCAATCAAATCTTCCACAAATTTGTTAGTAGGTGCGAACGGTACTACTTCATCCTTCATGCCATGCCAGAAAAATAGTGGCTTATTTTCTAGTTTCTCTAATTGCTTAGAAGCATCAAATATAGATAATGTATCAAACATTTTTTTCTTTTCTTCTTCGTTCATTGGAATCTTAAATCCTCTTTGCTCAACTAAAGTCATTTGATCTTTAGCAAGGTTTACATATCCCGGGGTTCCCATCATAATAGCAGCCGCATCAATCCATGGATATGCCGTTAAGCAGCCCAGTGTTGTAATTCCACCCATAGAGGTTCCAGAAACAGCTATCTTTTGACCGTTGTCGTACCCACGTTCTTTTAAGACGTTTTTAAGTTTCCCCAACTCTTCAATAGATGTTAAAACAATCTCCCAAAAGCGAAGGCTAATCTGTATTTGGTCAAGTTCAATATCTCGATCCCCGTGTAAATGAGCATCAGGCATGATAACTCTACAGCCCTTATTGACTAACTGGTATGCATAGTGTAAGTTATGCTCTTTGGCACTTTCAAAACCGTGTAGGAAGAATACTACTGGAGCATTATTTGTAAAATTCTCTTTCGATATATGTAGCACTGGGATGTCTCCCCAATTTTCTAAATTAGTAATCATTGAATATACACCCCTTATTCGTAATATTATTATTTTAACAAAGTAAAAGTTTTTTTACAAAATCGCGAACCAATACATTTTGACGGAACATCTGGAACAAGATAAACTTTAATAAGATGAGGGGGAATATGCACATGGAACGACACTTAATCGTATTAGACTTAGATGGAACTTTATTAACCGACCAAAAGGTTATTTCTGATAACACGAAAAGAATTTTATTAAAGGCTAAGGATGAAGGGCATGAAGTAATGATTGCAACGGGTAGACCCTATCGAGCAAGCGAAATGTATTATCATGAACTTGGGCTAACTACTCCTATTGTCAACTTCAATGGGGCATTCGTACATCACCCTAGAAATCGTTCATGGCAAATGATACATAAACCAATTAGCTTGAATGTTGTAAAAGAAGTAGTTGAGGCCGTTCAAAGCTATTCGATAAAAAATATGCTCGCAGAAGTCTTAGATGACGTATACTTACATTATCATGATGAACAAATGATATCGGCTTTAGTACAAGGAAATCCACAAATTACGACTGGTGACTTACGTCAATTTCTTCAAGCCGATCCAACTAGTTTGCTCATACATGCAGAGGAACATTCAATAGATGATGTTCGAAAACATCTTAAAGAGGTTCATGCAGAAGTTATTGACCATCGCCGTTGGGGAGCACCTTGGGATGTCATTGAAATTGTTAGACACGGACTTAATAAAGCAGTAGGTTTAGACCATGTATCCAAGTATTTAAATATCCCAAAAGAGAGAATTATTGCTTTTGGGGACGAGGATAACGATTTAGAAATGATTGAATATGCTGGTGTGGGTGTTGCTATGGGGAACGCTATTTCTCCTTTACAAAATATAGCCAATGAAATAACTGCAACAAATAATGAAGATGGTATTGCAGAATTCTTAAGAGAAAGATTAAAATTGAATTAATATAATTCACAAATTTTAGGGGGACAAAAATGAGAATATTTGCCGACAGTGCAAGTGACTTACCAAAATTATTTTTTGAAACAAATCAAGTAGAGTTGGCACCACTTCGTGTTCATATTGACGATAAAGAATATGAAGATATAAACGACATTGTATCAACAGAGGTATACGCAGAGATTAGAAATGGTAAGCAGCCTAAAACTTCTCAAACTTCTCCTGAACATTTCCTTCGTATTTTTGAGGATCTTGCTAAGTCAGGAGAAGAAGGTATTTACATCGCTTTCTCCTCAGAGTTATCAGGTACTTATAGTACGGCTGTGATGATGAAGGAACAATTATTAGAGACATATCCGGATATGAAGCTAACGATCATAGATTCAAAATGTGCTTCACTTGGATATGGACTGCTTGTAAAAGAAGCAGTAAAACTAAGAGATGAAGGACTAAGCCTTTCGGAAATTGAAGAGAAAATTAGATGGAATGCTACACATATGGAACATCTTTTCACTGTAGATGACTTAGATTATATGGCCCGCGGTGGACGAGTATCAAAAGCAAGTGCATTTATCGGTGGCCTGTTAAACATCAAGCCTGTACTTCATGTAGAAGAGGGCAAACTTGTACCGATTGAAAAAATTCGCGGCACTAAAAAAGTAATGAAACGTATAGTAGAATTAGTAGAGGAACGCGGAGGAAATTTAGAAGGACAAGTAATTGCTATTAGTCATGCAGACGTATTAGATCGAGCACAAGAACTAAAAGAAATGATATTAGAAAAAATGCAGCCTACAGATGTAGAAATTCATCTGATTGGTTCCACCATTGGTGCCCACACTGGCCCCGGAGCAATCTCTGTCTTCTTTTTGAACAAAGAAGCATAAAACTTTTAATAGATTAAAAGACAAATCTTCCAGCAGATTTGTCTTTTTTATTGGAATTAGAATAGTTCCTCCATGTTGTCACATAATAAGGTCGACCTGAAAAAATCATGTCGACTTATGACGAAATGGAGTGAAAAAATGGGTATTTTATCTGGGAATCAAAAAGAGCAACCATTACATTGTGGTGAAGTTTTTGCTATTTGGACTAATTTAACAACCAACCAAGGATTAATTGCTGCACACCAAACCTTTTATAATCACGCTGGAGATACAGATCTAAAAAAAATTCTTGAAGATTCCGTGGATGCCATGAAAGACGAAAACAAGTATTTGGAAAGGATTCTCAAGGAAAATGGCATTGGACTTCCACCTGCCCCTCCTGAGCGTCCTGTAGCTCAAGTAGAAAATATCCCACCAGGTGCAAAATTCAATGATCCTGAAATTGCAGCTGCGTTAGCAATCGATGGCGCTTCAGGATTAGTAGCCTGCAGTAAGGCAATGGGTATTTCTACAAGAGAAGACATAGCTACCATGTATGGCCAATTCCATATGAAAAAAGCTCAATTAGGTGCAAAATTATTGCAGTTAACGAAGGAAAAAGGTTGGTTAATCCTACCTCCACTTCATACAGAACATCACTAACAAGAAAAGCGCAAGCGCCTGTCACTGCCCCGACAGGCAAATGCAGAAAAGCGAGGAGGCAGTTCCTCAGCCACCGGAGCTTTTATCCATTTGACCCCGAGGGGCAAGGCGATGAAGCTGGACATCAATTCAATTTATCTTTCTAACTAAAAAAACTATCTCTTGGCACTCAAGAGATAGTTTTTTTATTATTTCGCTTTGTTTTCATCGTCTCTTCTTCTTTGCTTTCCTTTTTTCCAAACAATTACGAGGAATAAGATAAATAACAAATAAGAGATTACCATTGCGATTATATAAGCTGTATTTAAACCTTTGCGGTCTGTTACTTGAAAGACTTCCACAATTTCACGATCAATAACTATGCGGTATGAGCCATCATCCGTGGTTCTAATTAAATCGGATTCAAAAATCCCTCTAACTTCCTTGTCTTCTCCTACAACTTCACTAGAAAGGTCAATACGTTGGGTAGCGCTAGTATTATTTACAACTATAATAAATGTTTCTTCTTCTGATTCACGCTTATATACTGCATAACCATTTTCATTTTTTAGAACTTCTATGTCACCAGATCTAAGTGCATCTGATTTATTACGAATGGAGTTAACATCTTGGATATACTCGATTAACTCTTCATCTACACGAAAATTCATGATTTGATGGCTTTCTTCTGGTACCTGACCGTTCATGGCAATTTCCGTTCCATATGTCATATAAGGTACTCCAGGTAGTGTAAGTAGTGTTCCAATAGCAGCGCGAATGCGCGTTGGAGGGAACATGTTTTCCAAAGCACTATGGTAAGTAAAACGTTCTGATACTAAATTGTCAATTAGGAGTAAGTCATTGGATTCAACCGAACTAATAACATCTGAAGGGTAATCCGTGTTTTTGAACGCATCTCTTAGTGCGACCATACGTTGTTCCGAATAGTTGACATCAAAATTCGCATCGCTTTCCTCTAATGCTATAACATACATTGGATTTCTTACTTCTTTTAAGGCTGTAATCATTTCGTTTATAAATTCTGTAGGTGCGCCTTCTATTTCAGAAAGCTTCACTCCATCAATTTTGTACTTAGTAGCAAAAGCTACAATAGTGTCTTTAAGTTCAGTTTGGACTTCTGGATTTTCTAAATCTAGTTGTAGTACGCTGTCTTTGGACATGATCCAATCTTGCTTGTCCTCTTCACTAGCCCAAGTATGCTGCGCACTATAGTTATTCAATGGAAATTCTATCATTAGTTTCATCTTTTGATTATGTGTTTTCTCAATCAAAGCTTCTAATTCATCAGCTGTTCCAAAATGTTTTTCAATTTCATTAAAATCTAAAATTGCTTTACCATCATAGGATTCCGTTGAGAAAACTGGACCGATAGAGAGTATTGAAAAGCCTAAATCACGTATGTGATCCATTTTGTCCATGATTCCTTTAAAATCTCCTCCAGCGAAGGCTAGATGATCTTTCGTATTAACATTGTAGTCATTTGCGACTGTGCTATTAAAATATCGGTCAACGTATAAGTCATAAATACTTTCATTTTGTATAGATGAATCCGCTGCTTGTGCACTAAAAGCAGTTGTCATCCATAGGCTGCTGAAAAGTACACTACAAACAAGCCATTTTTTAAATTTCAAGGTAATCCTCCTCTACATCGGGTCAACATAAAATTGTCTTGTTTATTTATACCCTAAAACAAGACTTATCATCGTTAATTTTAACAAAGCTACGTTTCAATCGCTATGTTTTAAAAAGAAATAGGTAGAAAATAAAAAAGTATTCGTCCAAACTGTGTCATATTAATAGCTTCTAGTGTTTCTAATCGTTTCCGGTCGGCTTTTGCTAAGACATTACTGCTGTATTGAAGAATTTTTTAAGTTCCTTTTAGATATTGAAAGTCTTCAGTCGGAATCTATTTGTTTCCGGTCGGCTTTTGGATAGACTTTGGCCATATCATTATCGGAGAAGTTTTAGGAGTGTTGTCGTGACTACCGTCACGACAACACTTTAATTTCGGTAATCTTATGGCTTAATTCTATCCGTCGCCTCCCTACAACTATTAGAAACGGAATAAAGGCGTTTTAGCTAATGAAAGAATAAATAACTTTTCGAATGGTCAAGCGACTCGCGAAGATGCAATTTCGCGAGCTCTTCGCTTTTTTAAAGAATAATTCTTACTTATTTTTTTGAAAAGCTAATAAGAAGAATATCTATATCTTTAATGATAAACCAGTAAATCCTTACTTCCTATTTTGAGGTATTAAAACCTTAAGCCATTGTCTATTCGTTTCCGGTCGGCTTTGGGATAGCTATGGCCATATCATTAACGAGAAATTTTGGAGTGTTGTCGTGACTAACGTAACGACAACACTCTACTTTCGGTAATCTTATGGCTTAATTCTATCCGTCGCCTCCCTGCAACTATTAGAAACGAAATAAAAGCATTTTAGCCAATAAAGGAATAAAAAATTTTCTAATGGTCAAGTAGCTCGCGAAGATGAAATTTCGCGAGCTATAGGCTTTTTTTATATAGAAGTTCTTACTTATTTTTTCAAAAAGTTATTAGTAGTATATTACTTTATTTATTCAACCATTAAGTGACTAGTTTGGTTGGCTATTATATGCGTTCTGAAGAACCTGCAGATGTTTCTGCTGATTATTCAAATTCATTCTTTCGTTTATTGAAAAAGTCGTAGAAAAATCTTACGTTTTCAAGCTCAGTCCATCTATTTGTTGTCAAAAGGGGTGCGTCAAGATTATAAATCTTAGCATCTAATGTTCCCAACATAAATGGAGAATGTGTCGCTATAATAAATTGACAGTCAAAAAACCTTGCGAGTTTATTGATTTCTTCTGCCAACTTAATTTGGTTTGTAGGAGAAAGAGAGGTTTCAGGTTCATCGAGCAAGTATAATCCGTTTGGGACAAGATATTCATCAAATATCTGCATGGATGTCTCACCGTTAGAATACTTCTCATTAGAAAATTTCATAATCTTCATTTGTTTGTACATCTGTGAAGAATGTTTCAACTCTTCCAAACGTTCCTTAGTATATCCCAACCTAGAGTGTTGGTACAGGTAACCTTCCTTAAGAACCGCCTCCTGCTGAATCTTCTTGATCTCATATAAAATATCTTCGCTTTTGATGTACAAACTATTATACGGTAGTTGATCTGACTCTCCGTCACTCTTATTTTCACCTAGCGCGTAGGAACATTCTGATATGTAATCTAACGGGTATATGTTATGGCTATTATTTGTTGTTTCCTCAGCCCCCGTAATTTTAAGCTTGTTTGCCATTAAATTTAATAGTGTGGACTTACCGGAACCATTGTTACCATACACTACTGTAATGTTATGAAAGACTAACACTTCTCCAGTTATTTTTCTAAACACATTGTATGGATATGCATTTGGATTATTGACTGTATGAAGTGAAAGCTTGAAGCTTTTCAGATAGATCATATGGGTTAACCTCCCTTTTGGAATAATGAATAGCTATAATCAATATTATCATTTTTTTATTATTGCTCTAGAGGGTTGAATCTTAAATAAACCTTCATTTTCACCATAGCCTTCTTAAAGGGACTATAAATCATCACGTAAGATATGGATAATAGCTTCTAGCTCACGATAAGGATAGCGTCTACCGAAGCAAAAATCTACCATCGCTCTTCCCTGTATTACAATGGGCATAAACTTTTTATTTAAATACAAAAAAACTCCCATGTAAACATGAGAGTTTTAATTATTATGCTAAAAAGTTAATACCCATTGGAAGCTTGAATCCAAGGAATAAAGCAACAAAGAAGAACACAAATACTAATACAAGGAACGTCGTATATGGTTTACCTTTTGCTTTTTTAACTAAAGTCATTTCCATCATACCAATTACAAGAATACCAGCTATAAACTTCAAGCCATACAGCATGCCTTCTCCATAATCCATCCCTTTGATGAATAAAGCAACTCCTGTAAGGATGATAAGCAAATAATCTAAACGTAAAATCATCTGAACAACCTTTGAATTAGACATTGCTAGAGCAACAAAAAACAAAATTAATGCTACTACCCAAGTTGTTATGTGTAAGTGCGTACTTGCTAAGAAATCCATTGTTTCACCTCAACGTTAATTTTAATATATCTTTACTATACCACTTTTAAACTACCATTACTCAAACTTGTTTACAAGCGTTCCGATTCCTTCAATAGAAACTTTCACAATATCGCCTGATTTTAAGAATTTTGGAGGATTGAATCCCTTACCTACTCCTGCAGGCGTACCTGTTAAAATAACATCTCCGGGCTCCAAAGTTACAATTTTTGATATCTCACAAATAATATTCTCAACCGAATAAATCATATCGGAGGTAACACCATTTTGACGAATTTCATCGTTAACTTTTGTAACGATCGTTAGGTCCTGAGGATTTGGAATTTCATCCTTCGTTACCACATAAGGTCCCATAGGACATGACCAATCTAAACTTTTACCTAAGAAGAACTGCTGGTGTTTCTTTTGAAGATCTCTTGCGGTAATATCATTAGCAATTGTGTAACCAAATACATAATCATAGGCTAATTTAGAAGGAATATTCTTTCCTTCTTTTCCTATTACGATTGCAAGCTCACCTTCGTAATCTAACGAAGAAGTAACCTCTGAGTGGACTGATAACGTTTGTTCATCTGCGGCAATTGTTGTCGGAGCCTTTGTAAATACAACAAAGTCCTCCGCTACCCCACCCATTTCCTTTGCATGATCGGCATAGTTTTTACCAATTGCCATTACATTTTTGGGTGTGCGAGGTATCGGTGATAGCCATTCAATTTCTGTAAATGAGCGTTTAAAACGATTTGGATCCTCTTCTTTTAAAGCTGTTTCTATTAAAACACGTATTTGTTCAATAAAATCCATCCCGAAGCTGACACCTTGGACGATAGTTGCAGGAAAATTAGGTAGCACTTGTAATTCTTCTTGAATAGTAAGTACATCCCAGACTGCTTCTTCTTTTTTTACTTTTGGACCAAAATAAATTTTATCGTTTAATCGGTATGACAATAGCTTCATCTATAAACACTCCTCTAAAGAAATTTGAATCTATTAATATAGTCTATTACAAACTTTGTTTAATTTCATCTTTTTCGATCATATTTTCGAATAAGTCAGTTTTCTCCACAATAATTCGACAGGACCTTGTTTAAACTTAGTAAACCATATTTCTGCAAAAATGATTTGAATTACATATATTCCTATTGCCATCCATGTACCTGTGGCTATGTCGACTTTACCGTATAAACCAAAGCCATAACCATAGAAAATAGTAGTTGCAAGAATAGATTGCATTAAATAAATGGTCATAGACATTCTTCCAGCTTTAGCAATTGGGGATAATAGTTTTCCTACTATAGGAATTGTACAAATCAATGCAAGGAAGCCACCGTAAGCAATGGCTTGAAGAGGCCCTCCAAAAGTGTCTTGGACCGTCATTGTAAATAAATCATCACCTTGACTAAACGGTAACCACTTAATAGCTGTTCCTGCTGTCATCGCAATAATTATTGTAATGATCCAAAATAACTTCAGCTCACTCGCTCGCTCGATTAGTCTTAGCTTTGCAGCCGCCGATCCAAGCATTAAAAGCGGTAATATTGTACAAAGAATAAGCACAACATTTAAACCGTATCCTTGCATGTAAAGCCAATCGGCTAATCTTTGTCCAAATACATCGAACCACGATCCTTGTGAATAGGCTACGGCCGATTCCTCTACCTTTTGAATTGCTGTATAAAGAACGGACTGGTCAGGGGCTATTTTTGTCATGAAGTAGACCAACCCAGTTAACAAGCCATTCGGTATTAAATACAAAACAGCTGCGATTATTATTAACCAAAGTGGCTTTAATTTCATCAATACGATTAAACACAATCCGGCTAATGCATAGGTAATCAAAATGTCACCAGACCAAATTAAAAATGCATGAATACACCCAATTCCTAGTAGTATCAATAGCCTTCTTACTGCGAGGCGGGAAAAGGATGTGCCCTTTGCCTCCGACTTCATAAATTGCATTGCTAATCCGTATCCAAATAGCATTGCAAACAGCGGATAGACACTGCCTTGTACGAAAATATCAATCCACTTATAGGTTTCTTGATCAGCTGGGGTTTGATACCAGTCATATGGATTCACATAAATATACGGACCATGAAAAAATAGCATATTCACTACGAAAATTCCTAGTAAAGCAAAGCCTCTCATTACATCGATAGAAATGATTCTTTCTTTTTCTTGCGTCGGTAAAATCACCAAACTTCCCCCTAAATAATTACAGTTTTATTTATATCAAATAGATATAATACTTTCTCTTTTAAATCGACCTTCAATATGTCTTCGATAGCCTTTTCATATAATGAAAGCTGTATTGCGTATCTATTTTTCATCTCTTTTAGTAAAAGATCCTCGTTGCTTTGTAAATGCTTTACTTTATCTGTTTTATAATCTAGCAGCACCCACCGTCCATCTTCCTCTTGGAATAAACAGTCTACAACCCCTTGGACAATCTGCTTATCGCCATCTTGGTCAACTAAAGCATAGGTAAAAGGAAATTCTCTCATAACGTTTTTAGCAATTCTTAAACGTTCGGCCATTTCAGAATGAAAGAAAGGGACCATCTTTTCTGGATTAATCGCTTCTTTTTCAGCATTAGTAATGATTTCTCGTTCTTTTAGCCTCTCTGCAAATGCCAGTACTTGTTCTGCGGTCTTTCGTTCAGATAAATCTACATGCTGCATAAACGCATGGACAGCCGTACCTGCTTCGGCTCCTGTCAATTTAGTTCCTTCCTGTAAAAAGAAAGGACGCTTAGCCACTTTGCTTTTTACAGGAGTAGTAGTAGGGCCAAAGAACTCTTCATCATGGCGCTCGGACAATAATTGTAGGCGCTTCATCTCGCTCACTGACTGCTTAGAACGTTTATGAGTAGAAGCTTCAAATTCGTAGCGCGTATCAAAGATTTTCTTAATATCTTCTAATAACGCTGGATTTTCCAACTGCAATAGTTCCTGAAGTGAAGTTTCCTCTTTTTTCTCTTCTTCCTGGTGAACTTTAAGTTCATCTATATGCTTAGCAACTATATTCCACTTGGAGGGACCCTCCACTATGTTTGCCTCGTTTATTTGAGATAACTGACTATAATCCCGGTGTCGAGCAAGAGCAGGACCTATCCAATCCAAATATCCTTTCGCTTTTGCCCTTTTATAATCTGGGATCATTTCATCACTCATAAGCGTTTGAGAATCCTCCCATTTGTCTAGGGTTTTTGCTAAATCCTTTATAGTAGCTACTAGGAATAAGTGCTCCTTGGCACGAGTCATCGCCACATAGAGAACTCGCATTTCCTCTGCTTTTAGTTCCATTTGTTTCTTTTCTTTTACCGCTAGGAATGGAAGCGATGTGAAAGAAATACGTTTGATAGGGTCTATTGCCTTTACGGCAAGTCCAAAGTTCTGATCAAATAAATATGACTCGTTAAAGTCCATTTGGTTAAATGGTCTTCCCATCCCTGCGAGGAACACGACAGGAAATTCCAGACCTTTGGAGGAATGGATGGTCATTAAGCGAACAACATTTTCTTTTTCGCTAATAGATCTAGCTGCGCCTAAATCGTCTCCGCGCTTTCTCATCCGATCTATAAAACGTAAGAAACGGAACAATCCACGGAAGGATGTCTTTTCATAAGCAACTGCTCGGTCATGTAACACACGCAGGTTGGCTTGGCGCTGTTTTCCGTTAGGCATAGAGCCTACTATTTCATAGTAATGGGTGTCCAAATAGATTTGCCATATTAAGTCTGCCAAAGAGCCTCTTCTACTAAGATCTCTCCAATCTTCAAATTGTAGCAGAAATCTTTGGAGCTTCTCTGCCGTTTCAGAGGATAAGCCTGCTCCTCCACTAGAGACAAATAGCTTCAACGCTTCATAAAATGACTCCTTCGGTGCAGCTAATCGGATAAGCGCAAGCTCTGATTCAGTTAAGCCAACGAAAGGTGCTCGAAGAACAGAAGCTAGTGAAATATCCTGGTAAGGATTATCAATTGTACGTAGGGTATGTAGCATGATTAGAACTTCTATCGCTTCAAAGTAACCTTTGGAAAGCTCTGCATATAAAGGAATTCCTGCCTCTTTAAACTGTTCATTGACTTCCTGCGACCAGGTCATGGACCGCATAAGAATGACCATATCGCTATATTGAACAGGGCGTTCTTTCTTTTTCCATGGATCATAGACGGTATGTCCGCTCGCGATCATTTCTTTTATTTTTGAAATGATATAACGTGCCTCTGCTTGGGATTTTTTTAATTCCTCCTCGGCATCAACAGATGAAAAATCTTCCTCATCTGCATCTACCTCGGAACTACCATCCTCCACTTCATATAACAACGCAAGCTCTACCGCTGTGTCTTTGTCATCATATGGAGCTTGAGGCTTTAGGGAAGAAGCATCATCATAATCTATTTCTCCAACATTTTTACCCATAATTTGTTGGAAAATATAGTTCGTTCCGTGGAGCACTTCTTGACGACTTCTGAAGTTTGCATTTAAATCAATTTTCACTCCAGAATCTAATGGCTCTTCATTAAATACGCGATACTTTCCAAGAAAAAGCATAGGCTCAGCAAGTCTGAACCTGTAAATAGATTGTTTTACATCGCCAACCATGAACATGTTCCCAGTTAATTCATCACCGCTTTTAACTAATTGAAGAATAGTTTCTTGGAGATTATTAGTATCCTGGTATTCATCCACGAGCACTTCTTTAAATCGCTCCTGATATTCCTTTGCAATTGCGGAAGGGACTAAATTTCCGTCCTCATCATGGTCAGTGAGTATCTCTAAGGCATAATGCTCGAGGTCAGAAAAGTCTACTAGCCCTCTATCATTTTTTGCTGCAGTGTATCTTTCTCCATAAGAAATAGCAAGATTTACTAATGTTTTTAGGTGAGGAGCCATCAATCTCATCTCTTCTAAAAGTCGTTCAGGTGTTCGCGTAAAATATTTGTCCTTGAGATCGTTGACTACCTTTTTAGCCTTATTCCTCTTACTCGTAGCCTTCTTTTTCAGCTCTTCATCACAGGAATCCTTTCGAATGGAGGCAGCTTTCCCCCACTTTAATCCTTGGAAGTAATAATACGTGTCCTGCCAGCTCCCCATCTTCAGTAAGCGTATGGCTTCCTGTATAAGTTGTTGATCATTTATAGCCGTCTCTCCAAGTGGAGCAGGGCCGTCAGGAAGATTCGCAAGCTTTCGAATATCCTCTGCCAGCGCCATCGCTTCCTCCAGCTGATAAATAATCGCGAGCTTTAACGGGTCGATGAATGACAGTTCATCTATCGTCATGTCACTGTCTAGCTCATAAGCTTCCGGGATAGCTAGTAGCCATTTCTTTGGCTCTGGATGCACACGAGCATACGTATATAACTTATCGATCATCACTTCAATCGATTGGTCATCTCGATCGGAGGTGAAGCTGTCGGATAATAGATACATAGCATCTGGATTTTCTGTCTGGTATGCTTCTTCTAGGATGTCAGCTAGTACATCGTCGCGTAGAAGAGCTGCCTCTGTGTCATCTGCAATTCGAAAGCCCGGATCGATTGTCAGCATATAGGAATACTGACGCACAATGTTTAAACAAAAGGAGTGTAAGGTGGAAATCTGTGCTTTGTTTAACAACGTCAGCTGCTTTCTCAAATGATTGGAGTTAGGGTCCAAGGCAATCGCTTTTTCCAACGCCTCTCTCATTCGATGACGCATTTCTGCTGCCGAAGCATTTGTGAATGTAACGACTAGCAATTCATCTACGTTTATTGGATTTTCCTTTGCAATCACCTTTTGTATAAGTCGATCGATGAGCACAGCTGTTTTACCAGAACCTGCAGCGGCAGCTACGAGCACATCTGAACCAGTTGCCCAGATTGCCTTCCACTGCGCTGGTGTCCAAGTTAAATCATCTGGCATCTTAGGAATCTTCATTTGTACTCATCTCCTTTTGTATCTTGTCCGCTATAACATCTGGTTTATCTACTTTTAACACTCGGACCTTTTGCTCCGGATCCTGCGGGTCGAATTGACAAACGCTCCTATATGAGCAAAATTGGCAAGGCATCTTATCCTTCATGACATATGGATATACTCTCGTGTCTCCTGCGTTCATGCCGTTCCCAGCCTGTTCATGCTTTTTACGGACAAAGGTTTGAAGAAGTTTCATTTGATTTGGTTCTACAACTTTAGAGGAGGATTTGGAAAGGCTGCCGTCCTTGTTCATCCGGACAGGAATAACCTTCGAAAACCCATCTATTTGCTCGTCCATCTCTGTAATCACTTCTGGGTCGGATAACAACAGTCCATTCATTTTATAGGATTTATATATGGAATCCTGTAGCTCCTCATCCTCTAATTCCTTCTCGCTTTGAATAAACGGATTATGCATATGAACGTAAAGTACACCAGCAGGCTCTGCTTCTTCCTGGAGCCATATTTTAGCATTTTCTACAGCGACGTCTAAGTACGTTAACAGCTGTAAGGAAATACCGTGATACACTTCATTGAGATCAAGACCTTTTTTGGAGGACTTATAATCAATGATGCGCATGAACATATTGCCATTTACATTCGCTGCGTCCACTCGGTCGATTCTTCCACGCAATTGCATCTTACGTCTATGTTTTAATGGTATCTCTAGAGGTGGCAATTGTTCGCCTGGACCAAAGCCTGCCTCAATCGCAATTGGTACGAAGCCAGATACTTTGGAATGTCTGCTTAATGCCACTAACGTATTTCCGACGATTTGCTCTAATTTTCTTTGAATATAACGATAACGATTTGTACTCAACAATAGCTGATGTACAAAAATTGGTACGATATGGTCGACTGCCTGCTTGGCAAACTGCATGCATTGGGCTCTAGTCAACTGTCCCCACGTTAAATCTAAGCGAGAGGTTTCATCTGAAATCCATTTCATTGCAGCATGAAAAAGATCTCCCATAGCCGGTGCCTCTAAGCGATATTCTGAACGCTCCTCTAGCTTTAACCCATAACCAGCAAAGTGGGCAAACGGACAGCTATAATACTTTTCAACCCTTGAAACACTGGAATTAATCGTTTCCCCGTATAAAGCAGCCGTTATGTCCGAGGATAGAAGGTCTGTTTTGTTTCCACGCAGCATTGGGCGAATAATTCGCTTAATAAGCGTAGACCAATAAGGATCCTCCATATAATACTGATACACAGCCTGCCATTCATCTGACAACTCTCCAGACTGTAAAGCCTGTCGTAACTGCATCGACAGGTAAGCAAGAGTAGTTCTCGGGTGGCTGATTAGCGTCATACTAAAGCTAGGATCCTTTACATCAGAAGGATCGATTACCGCTATCTCTAGTGGTACCCCTCCTACAAGCTGTTGGAGCTTACTAATATACATAGAAGGCAACTGAGCCTTCCCTTCACTATCGGCAATAGCATAGGAAACATACAAATAGTGAGAAGGCGTAGCAAAGGCTTTATAAGTCAAGTAATTTTCATCGAGCAATCTCATTCGAGAAGTCGGTGCGAGCTCAAAGCCTACTTGGGCGAACCACTCACGCTCCGTATCCGACAGCAAGCCCTCGTGATCGATTCTTTTTGGAAACACACCATCGTTCACTCCAACTACAAAAACCGCTTTTATATTCGTCAGACGCGCAGTATCCACGTTTCCAACAATCACCTGATCAATCGATGGAGGAATGCGAGAAAACTCTAGCTGGTCATAACCCTCGTCAAGTATTTTCATAGTCTCTTCGAGAGACATTTCCTTCTCTCCAAACATTAGAACAAATTGATCTAGCACATCGACCCATTCATTCCACGCTTGGTCATGCTCTGTAGCCAGCAACAGCTGTCCGCTTTCCTCCTCCACTTCTTTAAGTTTTTGCAGTTTTTCGTACACCTGTAAGGATTCCATAAAGGTATAGAGCGCAATAGCAATTTCTTTTCCTGTATTACATTCCTCCAGGGCATCTGCCAAATTCTTTATCGGCTGGATAAGAATATCTCTCGCCGCGTGAATATCAGCCTGAATACTAAGCTCTTCATCCGTTTGTACCTTTGAATAGAATTCTAGGCCTCTATACTTTTTGTACACCCATCTTCGACTATCGAACCATCTATCCCCGTATATACCAAAGGACAGCACGAAATTCTCTAAACGATCCGCTCGTTCTCTCCAAATCGTTTTAGGTGCATCAATCGGGAAGAATAGATCCGTTTTAATCGCTCGGAACATCGGCTCATATTTCCAGTCCGATTGAATAATTTCTAAAACCGTTCTGCTGAGCTCGATCAGAGGATGATGAAGCATAGATTTCTTTTTACTTATAAAAAATGGAATTTCATATTGGGGAAAAGTTGTCTCTATTAGCCCTTCATAACTTTCAGTATCTCGGTGTAATATTGCCATTTCGTTATAGCGGACATTTTTAAATTGAGCTAAATCTCTAATTTGTCTAGCAACTGCATGAATCTCGGCGCGTCTATTCATCGCCTCCGTTAGCCTTAGTGCTCCATTAGACATAATTTGAGGAGTTGGGATTTGGTCGAAATTAGCTTCAATATGAGCAAGTTCTTCTGCTACGAATCGTCTTTGATCTGTAAAATGCTTCGTTTCCTCTACCTGAATGTTTTCAGTCTGAGCCATTTCAATTAATCTAGCAGCTGTATTAGCAGGCTGGAAGAAAAGAGATTGCTCATCAAAGGCATCTGAAAGACTCTCCATTGGCAGTGCGATAGATAGTCTTTTTACCTTTTTCATCAATGCTTGGATAATTTCTAGTTCTCGAGCGGTAAAGGAGGTGAAACCATCAATATAAATTTCTGAGGTTTCCAAAAGATAGGAGTCCTTAATATTATTTGCGAGTAGTGTTAAATACCCTTCTCCGTCTACATAGCTTGTCCCTAGCCTTTGTTCGATTAAATCAAGCATCATCATAATATCCGAAGATTTATCTAATAATGTTTGAGGGGCATCGACAGCCTTTAAGCTGCTAAAGGCATTGCTCATCGAAGAGGAGTCCACGCAATAACGACTAAATTCCTTCAATAGCACCTCTATTTGGTCGGTGAACCCTCGCTTAGTAGATGCACGCTTAAACAAAGTAAATTCGTCCTTGTTGTCCTCTAATAAGCTACGAATAAGCATACGATAGCCAAAGCCGCTAATCTCTTCTTTAGCTATCCCACCTGTTTCTTGAAGAACACGCCAGGCAAGCCGTTTAAATGTACTCACTTGGGCGCGAATAATTCCAGTTACCCCTGAATCAGCGGCCATGTCATATTCACTGGAAAATGACATTTGGTCAGGTACTATATAAAAAATCGGATCTCCGAATGGAGCCGCATTTACTGATTGAACAATTTCTTGTTGCATAAACTTTGTCTTACCGGATCCAGACCGACCACTAATAATTCGTAATGACAAGCTAAACAAGCTCCTTTCCATAAAAAAAAAACGAATAATCTCCTACTCTCTATTGTACAAAACATAGTCAAGTGAGGGAAATTATTCGGACGTAAAATTGAAGGTAGCATCTGCCAATGGAAGGTATTTGAATTTAACCTCTCCAATAACTTCATCTTTATCTATAAAATGAAAATACCGACTGTCTAGACTAGCAATTCGATTATCTCCTAGTACAAAAAGTTTGCCTTTCGGTACCGTTTTACTGCCAGTTAGTTCAAGTAAATTAAAGTCTTCCGTAAAATGTTCATCTGGATTTTTATAAGCAAGATTACTTTCTAGAAATGGCTCCTTTACCTGTTTTTCGTTCACAAATAGCTCATCATTTTCATACCGGATTGTATCTCCCGGCAACCCAATGACACGCTTTACAAAGTCTTCCTCACCATTGTTAAAAATGATGACGTCCATACGGTTGATCGGTGAGATTTTACTAATTAAAACCCTATCCTTATCCGCAAGGGTTGGCATCATCGACTTACCACTAACTTCATAATTTGTTACAAGAAACATTCGAACTATGACTACAATAGCTATAGCGATAGTTATGGCAATGACCCATTCCATTGTCTCCTGCTTAAATTTACTCAAATGTCTCTCCTCTTTTTCTCTTTCTTTTTATATTGACTCCACTTATGTCTTCTTCTACTCTCTTTTCAATTCTTTTTTCCACATGCTTTCCTATAAACCATAAGATAGCAATGATTAGGATAACAATTGCAGTTCGAACCGGTTGTGTCACAAGTGCTTTAAGATCTGAGCCGATAAAGCTAACGACAAAAATCATAATGAGCTTTCCTGAGGCTACAGTCCATAAATACGTATGTTTTTTTATATTTGATAACCCTGCTACGATATTAACCAGAGCAGATGGAGTAAAAGGGAAACAGATCAATAGGAATAGTGGTCCAAAACCATTCCTCTCTACCCATAATATTAATTTTTGTATTCTTTCATGCCTAGTTATAAAACCTAAAACTCTGGCCCGTCCATATTTACGTATAACTAAAAAGACGGTATAAGCTCCAACAAAGGAACCAACCCATGATAATAAAAATCCAAACAATAAACCATAAGCAGCTACGTTAGCAACGATAAAAACCACTAATGGTAAAAATGGCAGAAAGGCTTCCAGAAAGGGCAGAAGAATGCCGATAATCGGGCCAAGTGTCCGATATTCTTTTGTTAAATCAGTAAGTGTCTCAAACGATAACCAATCTGGCATGTCTCTCTCCTCCGCCTATGTATATTTATACTTTCCCCTTTTATTGTATACATAAAACTATATTCTTATAGTATAATTTTTTCATTATGTAAAAAGGATGTGAATATTTTGTGAATAGATCTTTCGCGAGCGGGATGCGGGATGGAATAAGTATCGCTATTGGTTATTTTCCCGTAGCTCTCACCTTTGGCCTATTAGCAAAAACCTCAGGATTGTCTCTTCTGGAGGCAACCGCCATGAGCATATTTGTTTATGCTGGAGCAGCCCAATATATGTCCTTAACGCTTATTACAAAAGGGGTAGACCCTATATTAATTGTATTAAATACTTTTGTAGTAAATATCCGTCACTTTCTTATGACGGCATCACTCAATGAAAAGATGCAAAGCGAGAAACGATGGATTAAAGGCATTTATGCATTTGGGATAACGGACGAAGCCTTTTCGGTTCTTGCTACTAAAAAAGGCGAGAAAATTTCCACCCCGTTTGCATTTGGTGTCGTGATTATTGCCTATAGTAGCTGGGTTGTCTTCACTGCAATTGGTCATGCGATTGGTGCAAACCTCCCTGCTTTTTTAAAAGCAGCGATGGCTATAGCTTTATATGCCATGTTCATAGGATTACTAGTCCCGTCTATGAAGGGTAACCGAAAAGTAGTGATGCTAGCCCTCATTTCTGCTGTGATTAATGCTTTTTTTTACTGGACTAGCTTACTTTCTACTGGATGGGCTATATTAGTCGCAACGCTTGCTTCTTCTATTCTAGTTGAAATCATCTATGCAAGAAAACAAAAAAGCTTGCCAAAAGGAGGGTTATAAATTGGGTAGTTGGTATTGGTGGATGCTCTTTGGCATGGCAGTTGTTACTTACATTCCTCGGGCATTTCCTTTAACATTTTTGGAAGGCAAGGAACTGCCACCTGTTATTTCAGGTATATTACGTAATATACCTTTTGCTGTTTTAGGGGCATTAATATTTCCAGCAGTTTTATACATACAAGAAGGCGATATATTATTTGGTTTTATAGGCGCTATCATTGCTGTTACTCTCGCTTTTTTATTTCAAAATGTGATGGTTGTCGTCCTTGGAACAGTTGGTTTTTTAGCAGTTTATAGTCTCTTTATATAAAGGTTTAACTTCTTTAAAAATTTTATTTATTAAGGCTATGTTAAAGAGTAGGGTTGATTTTGATGTATAGAAAAGAAATCTTTAAATCAGAGAGTAAAATTAATTTCCGCGCCAACCGGACGCTTTCCGCGGGGTGAGCGATAAGCCATCACCCATC
>NZ_CALIED010000017.1:0-60693 GCF_938022135.1 uncultured Psychrobacillus sp. | reverse complement strand
AAACAAAGCTGAAAAACTGTCACCAACCCCAATTTCATCATCTATTTATGTTCTTTATAGCGATTTGAAAGTTCCTTTGTTTATGTTTACAATCACTATAAAAAAAGAATTGTTAGCCAAAGTCATAATAACTTTAATAAAGCTTAAATTTAATACGATTTTCATTTACCTTTAAAAAGAGGGAAAATAAATTCTTTTAAGCTGATTATGCCAATAAGGTAAATAGAAATCCCCATAAAAATCCCTTGAATTCTAATTGAGACAATCAGTTGTTCTCCAATCCATATGAAAGAAATAAAACAAATGGAAAGAGAAAGAAAACAAATCATTAAGCCTAGGATTTTCTTTTTATAAAGTAGAAAAAGTGTTGTAAGAGCAAATCCTTCTGGAATATGATGCAGTACTGTAGAAACAGTAATGGATAAAGGGAACGAATCATTATGAAGTAACGAGCCAATGGTCAGACTTAAGGGAATCGTATGTAAAAATAGTCCAATAATCAGAGGACTTATTGTACGCGTTTCATCATTTGCAGCGTGTCGATGTGGAATCATTAAGCTATACAAGCAATAACCACTAATGAATCCTAAAAACAACCCTAGCTTTTCAAAGGAGTCGAGAGCTTCTGGAACAATTTCAAATACCAGTAAGCTGATTAATAATAATCCACATAACAACCCGAATATTTTTTCATATTTTTGGTGAAGTATCCCATACACCATATAAGCAGCTACACATCCTATTGAAAGGCTAAGAAATAAAATAAAGCCTAAAAAGATTACTGTCATTGTTGACCTCTTTCGATTTAAAGTTTTACATTAATTTGAGTTAAATCCAAATTAAAAATGTGATAAAACGTTTTATATAAACTGATATTTATTAATCAGTTTTGTTTTTGAATAATTATAGGAATAGAGAAATGGATTCAATTATTGTTTTATTTTCAAATTATATGTTCGAACGCTGATGCACAGAAGACAATCGGACTGTTTAGGAAATTATCCTTAATATACTGATAAGTCATTAAATCACTTTATTACCTTGAATCACTCATGTAGAATAGATATATAACAATAATTATATAAGGGGGAAGCGAAAGCGTTCATATGACTATAAACGACATGAAGCAAACCAAATTTAATGAAGCAAGCTTTACGGAATGGGAGCAGGCTGCAGTAAAATCATTAAAGGGTAAATCGTTAGAATCTTTAGAAACCAAGACATTAGAAGAAATTATATTGAAACCGCTTTACACATTAGCGGATTTGGAAAATATCCCCGACGAACAAACTAAAACTGTAAGAGAAAGTAAAGAATCAGCAAGCTGGAAGGTTGCACAGCAATCAGTAGGATTAACATCAGAGGAAATCCTATCTGATCTGAACGAAAGCCTTTCCAAAGGAAATAATGTCATTAATTATAAAGTAGAGATTGAGCACAAGTGGAATGATTCACAGCTTCAGGAGTTGAAGGAGCTTTTCCAACATTATGAGGTGTTACTTGATGTAAAAAATGATCCAAGTTTCTTAAAGCACTTTGATTATTTAAATGGTTCTATAATAGGAGCAGAAGAAGAGTTTAAAGGAGCTCGTACATTACATTTAGATGGCTCCAAGTTACATAAGGCTGGTGGGGATGCAATTAGCGAATTAGCGAGCGTATTAGTGCAAGCGGATACATTTGTGCATCTTCATGGTATCGAGAAAGTAGAAGAAAATGCTTTTGTACAATTTTCAGTAGACACTAATTTCTTTATGGAAATTGCAAAGCTGAGAGCTTTTAGAATACTTTGGAAGGCGTTTGGAGAAGCATTTGGTAAAGAAAATGCGAAGGCTATACCGGTATATGCAGAAACCTCTCTCCGGTCTTTCTCAGCACTTGATGAAACAGTAAACTTATTGCGTGCTGGTAACAGTACATTGTCTTGCGTATTGGGTGGTGCAGATTTTATAAGTGCATATCCATATAATTATTTAACTGGCACAACTGAAACTTCTAACCGTATTGCTCGCAATATGCAACTTGTACTAAAGGAAGAAACACATATTCAACGTGTAATCGATGCAGCTGGAGGCTCTTTTTATATTGAGTCATTGACTAATCAGCTTGTTGAGAAGGCTTGGACATATTTTATTGAGCTTATGAAAGATAGTTCCCCAGAATCGAGAGAAAGTATGCTGCTTCAACGAGCTCAAGAGAAATGGGAGCTACAGTTAAAGGCAGTGTCATCTCGAAAAAAATCTCTAATCGGTACGAATAATTATGCTAACCCCGATGATGTAATAGAAAATCCGGTTAAACATACGGACTATAAACGTTTAGCAGAACCTTTTGAAGACCTACGAAAAGCTTTTAAACAGTTTCCACTTAAGGCTGCCATACTTCCTTATGGTGTTCTAAAGGAGTATAAGCCTAGACTGGACTATGTTAATGGCTTTTTGAATGCGATCGGAATTACTCCCGTCCTTGCAGAAGCCAATTTAAAGCCATTTGATTTACAGCAGTGGATCGAGAATGACAATATTCAATATGCTGTTTTTGTAGGTAATGATGATCAAACAGCTGGACTAGTACCTGCTCTATTGAATGAAAAGCTTTCCGTGCCATTAGATGTAGCAGGGAAGTTCGAGGAGTATGAGGATTGGTTAGAAGCAGGGCTCTCTGGTTCTATTTATGCAGGACAGTCTCTTCTTATAAAAGGAAAAGAATTACTGGCACTAGCTCAGAAGGAGGGTTCACATGACAACGCCTAATTATGAAGCTGTTTCTATAGAAGAAGTATTAAAAAAGGCTGGAAATAAAGTAGACAGTCAACATGGTTCCTTTATGTCTAATGAAGGAATCGAATTAAAATCACAATACATGATGGAAGATCTAAAGAATGTAAACCATATAAATGATCTGCCAGGAATAGCTCCCAATACACGTGGACCTTATCCAACGATGTATGTGTCGAAGCCTTGGACCGTTCGACAATATGCAGGGTTTTCTACAGCGGAAGAAAGTAATGCATTTTATAGAAGAAATCTAGCAATGGGTCAAAAAGGTCTGTCTGTAGCTTTCGATTTGGCTACACATAGAGGGTATGATTCTGATCATGAGCGAGTAACAGGCGACGTCGGCAAAGCAGGTGTTGCAATTGACTCGGTGGAGGACATGAAAATCCTTTTTGATGGTATACCTTTAGATCAAATGTCTGTTTCCATGACTATGAACGGCGCAGTATTACCTATTATGGCATTTTACATTGTTACAGCAGAAGAGCAAGGTGTTACACCGGAACAGCTTGCAGGAACGATCCAAAATGATATTTTAAAAGAATATATGGTACGTAATACGTATATTTATACGCCGGAAATGTCTATGAAAATAATTGCTGACATTTTTGCATATACAGCACAGCACATGCCAAAGTTTAATTCCATTTCTATTTCCGGCTACCATATGCAGGAGGCAGGAGCAACAGCTGATATCGAGTTGGCCTATACACTTGCTGACGGATTAGAATACGTACGTACAGGCATAAACGCAGGTATTGAAATAGACTCATTTGCTCCTCGACTGTCGTTCTTCTGGGCGATTGGTATGAACTATTTCATGGAAGTTGCAAAAATGAGAGCAGCACGAAGAATTTGGGCTCAGATGATGAAGAGCTTTGACCCTAAAAACCCTAAATCTTTAGCTCTACGTACTCACTCACAAACTTCTGGTTGGAGCTTAACAGAGCAAGATCCTTTTAACAACGTGACTCGTACTCTTGTAGAGGCAAATGCAGCAGCAATGGGACATACTCAATCCCTGCATACAAATGCTTTAGACGAAGCGATTGCACTTCCAACAGACTTTTCCGCTAGAATTGCAAGGAATACACAGCTTTTCTTACAGGAAGAAACAAACATGACAAAGGTAATTGATCCATGGGGCGGTTCTTATTATGTAGAAACGTTAACAAATGAATTGATGGAGAAGGCTTGGACTTTAATAGAAGAAATTGAAGAATTAGGCGGAATGGCGAAAGCGATTGAAACAGGGTTACCAAAGATGAAAATCGAGGAAGCCGCTGCTAAAAAACAAGCCCAAATAGATTCTTCAAAAGAGATTATCATTGGGGTGAACAAATACCGTCTTGAGCAAGAGGATGCCATCGACATCTTAAATATTGATAATACAGTTGTTCGTCAAAAACAAATGGAACGCTTGGAACGTGTTAAGTCTAATAGAGATGAAAAAGCTGTTCAAGAAGCCTTATCAGCATTAACTGAGGCTGCTAAAATGGGTAATGAAAATCTTCTAGCTGCAGCAGTAAATGCCGCTCGCCAAAGAGCGACTATTGGGGAAATATCAGATGCGATAGAGGTTGTGGCAGGTAGACATAAGGCGGTGATTCGCTCAGTGAGTGGTGTATATAGTGCTAATTTTAGTGACGCAGAAGAAATTGATTCTGTGAAGCAAATGGCAGAGGATTTTAAAGAAAACGAGGGTAGACGTCCTCGAATTTTAATCGCAAAAATGGGGCAGGATGGACATGACCGTGGCGCAAAAGTAATTGCTACAGCATTTGCTGACTTAGGCTTTGACGTTGATATTAGTCCACTATTCCAAACTCCTGCAGAAACAGCTCAGCAGGCAGTTGAAAATGATGTCCATGTAATTGGAGTTAGTTCGCTTGCAGCAGGACACATGACCCTTGTACCAGCATTGAAAGAAGAACTTGCGAAACTTGGTCGTGAGGATATTTTAATCGTTGTTGGTGGTGTTATCCCAGCACAGGATTATGCTTTCTTACGCGAAAATGGAGCTTCTGCTATATTTGGTCCTGGTACTGTTATTCCGGTCGCAGCTCAAAAAGTTATCGAGGAAATTTATAAGCGACTTGGCTACGAGGAAGTGGAAGGCTAATGGCAGATGAGGAAAAGGTAACCTCTTCTTTACATGTCAAGAGCGGTGTAACATCCCAACACGACGGTATGGGAAGGTCTTCGGTTAAAAAATTTTCAAGGAAGACTACTCTTTCTATAGATACTGAAGCGTATAGTTATGAGATTAAACAGGGCTCTCGACTTCACTTGGCCAAAGCGATTACTTTTATTGAAAGCACTACCTCTGAGCAACAAACGATAGGTCAACAGCTTTTGAAACAATTGTTACCTCACACTGGTAATAGTATTCGCATAGGCATAACTGGAGTGCCTGGAGTAGGAAAAAGTACGTTTATTGAGGCCTTTGGAAAAATGTTATGTAATTCCGGTCATAAAGTAGCCGTCCTGGCAATTGATCCAAGTTCATCCCTTACTGGTGGAAGCATATTAGGGGACAAGACTAGGATGGAAGAGCTGGCAAAGCATCCTAACGCTTTTATACGTCCTTCACCTTCTGCAGGTACACTGGGAGGCGTGCATAAAAAGTCTAGGGAGACTATGCTGCTATGCGAGGCTGCTGGATATGACGTCATATTAGTAGAAACAGTAGGAGTCGGTCAAAGCGAGACTATCGTTAGGGGAATGGTAGACTTTTTCTTACTTCTTGCCTTGACGGGTGCAGGTGATGAATTACAAGGAATGAAAAAAGGAATTATGGAGCTAGCAGACGCAATCGTCGTCAACAAGGCAGATGGCGCTAATGAAGCCTTAGCCAAAAAAACGGTAGCTGAATATAAACAAATATTACATTTTCTGGCTCCCTCTGCTCCCAATTGGACAACCCCAGCGCTTGCGGTATCCTCCTTACATGACCGAGGTCTAGATAAGGTGTGGGAGACAATTAAGAGCTTCGAAGAAAAAATGAATTACCAGCATTTTTGGCAAAAGAGAAGAAAAGAACAAACGATTGATTGGTTTAAATCAATGATTGTAGATCGATTGTATGATGACTTTTTTGCCTCAATTGAAAGAAAGCAGACGATGAAACAGTTAGAACAACAAGTAAGAGAAGAAAAAATCACTGTTTCTGATGCTATTCAGGAGTTATTTTCCTCGAATTCATATAAATAATCTGATAAACTTAGTTTGAATTGAAAAAGGAGAGCTGTCAAATGAATATGGATTTTAACTTATTAATGAACGATATGATTATACAAGCGCGTAGTGAAATGGAAAACAGTGGCTATGAACAATTAACTACTCCGGAAGAAGTAGAAGCTGCTTTCGCTAGAAAAGGTACAACTCTAGTAATGATCAACTCTGTTTGTGGATGTGCTGGCGGCATCGCTCGTCCTGCAGCTGCAAATGCTGTGCATTATGACAAACGTCCTGATCATTTAGTCACTGTATTTGCTGGTCAAGACAAATTAGCTACACAACAAGCCCGTAATATGTTCGGAGATGATCATTTGCCTTCATCCCCATCATTTGTAATGTTAAAAGATGGACAAGTAGTAGCAGAAATAGGTCGTCATGAAATTGAAGGGCATGCCCCAACCTCAGTCATTACACATCTTCAAGGTTTATTCGAAGAGTATTGCGAGGAAGTATAGTCTACAAAAAAACAGCGGAAGCATAAATTGCTACCCGCTGTTTTTACATTCATTTATTTCCTATAATACGAAGCTTAGACCGAACAATAATGTGGACATTACCATGACAAATATCATGAGATATACAATAATCTTACGAAATGTTTGATTGCGCATTAAATTCTCTCCTTTTGCTTGTACTCCTATTTTATCAAAATTGAAAAAATGCACAAGAGGTAGAGATTTTTTTTTGTAATATATGTACAATAGTATAGTGAATAGTCAAACAATAGAGGATGTGCAAACAATGGAAAAGGTAGACCATATCGGAATTGCTGTAAAAAGCTTAGAAAACTCTTTACCATACTATACTGAAATTTTAGGCTTGAAACTTATACATATTGAGGAAGTAGAATCCGAAAAAGTAAGAGTAGCTTTTATCGACAGCGGAAATGTCAAACTAGAGTTACTGGAACCAATTGATGAGACTAGTACCATTCACGCCTTCATCGAAAAAAAAGGTGAAGGAATTCATCATGTCGCCTTCGGAGTGAAAAACATTCAGGAGCGACTAGATGAGTTAAAGGAAAAGGGAGTTCGTTTAATACAAGAGACTCCTAAAATTGGGGCAGGAGGGGCTGAGGTTGCTTTCATTCACCCTAAATCTTCTGGTGGAGTTTTATATGAACTATGCGATAAATCAAGGGGAGCGAAATAACTAATGGATATCTACGAAAAAATTAATGATCTATATGACCGTAAACGTAAAGTGGAATTAGGTGGAGGAGACGAAAGAATAGAAAAACAGCATGAAAAAGGGAAGCTGACTGCTAGAGAAAGAATTGAACTGCTAGTAGATGAAGGATCTTTTGTTGAGTTGAATCCATTTATAAAACATCGTACGGTTGACTTTGGCATGGACAAGCAAGAGGGGCCAGGAGATGGTGTTGTTACAGGATACGGAAAAGTAAATGGTCGAGCTATATACCTATTTTCACAAGACTTTACTGTTTTCGGCGGGGCACTAGGAGAGATGCACGCACTTAAAATTTCTAACGTGATGGACTTGGCTGCTAAAAACGGTGCTCCGTTTATAGGTTTAAATGATTCAGGCGGTGCACGTATTCAAGAAGGCGTTGTTTCTTTAGATGGATATGGACAAATTTTCTACCGTAATGCTATCTACTCCGGTGTTATTCCACAAATATCTGTAATTCTCGGACCTTGTGCGGGTGGAGCGGTTTACTCCCCAGCTATTACAGACTTTGTGTTTATGACAGATGAAACAAGCCAAATGTTTATTACAGGACCTAAGGTAATTGAAACAGTTACAGGAGAGAAGATATCTTCAGAAGATCTTGGGGGTTCTAAAGTACATAATACGATTAGTGGTAATGCACACTTCCGCGGTAAAACAGAAGAAGAAGTTTTACAAAGTGTAAGACAGCTATTGAGCTACCTTCCACAAAGCTTTGAGGAAAAACCACCAGTTCTAGAGCCATTAGAAGAAGACGATGACCGTCCAGATTTAGCAGACATCGTACCTTTTGAGGCAATTCGTCCATATGATATTCGTAAGGTAATCGATCAGGTTGTAGACAAGGATTCATTTATGGAGGTTCATAAAGAGTTTGCAAAGAATATAGTTGTAGGCTTGGCTCGTATTAAAGGAGAGGTTGTAGGATTAATCTGTAACCAACCGAAAGTTATGGCTGGTGGACTCGATATCGACTCGTCTGATAAGGCGGCTAGGTTCATTCGCTTCTGTGATTCCTTCAATATTCCATTAATCACGTTTGAAGATGTGACTGGCTTCTTCCCAGGCATAAAACAAGAGCATGGTGGTATTATACGACACGGTGCAAAGATTTTATTCGCTTATTCGGAAGCTACAGTTCCAAAGATGACTGTTATTTTACGTAAAGCATATGGTGGAGCATATGTGGCGCTTAACTCTAAATCTATCGGGGCAGACCTAGTTTTTGCTTGGCCAAATGCCGAAATTGCGGTTATGGGGCCACAGGGAGCAGCAAATATTATTTTTGCTCGAGAAATTGCCTCTAGCGATAATCCTGAACAGGTTCGTGCTGAAAAGATTGAAGAGTATCGTGAAAAATTTGCGAATCCATATGTAGCAGCTTCCATGGGGATGGTAGATGATGTTATTGATCCGAGAGAGACTCGCATCAAGTTAATCCAAGGGCTAGAGATGATGCGTAACAAGAAAGAAACTAGACCTAAGAAAAAGCACGGGAATATCCCATTATAAAGGAGTCTTTTACAAGATGAATCGTTTAATAGAAGAATTTTTTGAGTTAGTGAAGATAGATTCTGAAACAAAGCATGAGCAAGTTATTGCACCAATTTTAAAGAATAAGCTCGAGCAGCTCGGTTTTTCAGTTCTGGAAGATGATTCAGCACAGAGAACTGGACATGGAGCTGGTAATTTAATCGCTACCTTGAAGGGAAATAAGTCTTCGGCAGATAGCATCTACTTTACTACTCACATGGATACGGTTGTGCCAGGTAAGGGAATCCAACCAGTTATTAAAGAGGATGGCTATATTTACTCAGATGGTACCACTATACTAGGTGCTGATGATAAAGCAGGGATTGCAGCATTATTCGAAGCAATACGTCGTTTAAAAGAGCAGTCCATCGAGCATGGAGATATACAAGTGGTCATAACTGCTGGAGAAGAAAGTGGCCTAGTTGGAGCTAAGGAAATGGACCCTTCCTTGCTAACTGCAACTTACGGTTATGCAATAGACAGTGATGGAGAAGTAGGCGGTATTGTTACTGCAGCACCTTATCAAGCAAAGCTTTGGACTACCATTACTGGAAAAACTGCGCATGCCGGTGTTGCTCCTGAAAAAGGTGTTTCAGCGATTACATTAGCTGCTAAAGGAATCGCAGCTATGAAATTAGGTAGAATAGATTATGAAACAACTGCTAATATAGGTCGCTTCGAGGGTGGTCAGGCAACAAATATTGTTTGCGATACTGTTCATATTTTATCAGAGGCTCGTTCTATCGATAAAGAAAAGCTAGATGCACAGGTTGAGCATATGGTAAATACATTTGCAGAAAAAGCAGAGCAATTCGGTGGAAAAGCTACTACGGAAACTAAATTAATGTATCCTGGCTTCCGTTTTGAAGAAAATCATCAAGTCGTGCAGGTTGCAAAGCGTGCGGTTGAAAATATAGGAAGAAAAGCCGATATAAAAACAAGCGGTGGTGGTAGCGATGCCAATGTAATAGCTGGCTTTGGTGTACCAACAGTAATTCTTTCAGTCGGTTATGAGGAAATTCATACCACTAATGAAAGAATGCCAGTGGAGGAACTTGAAAAACTAGCAGATTTACTTGTAGAAATCGTAAAGGTTGCCGCAGAATAATGCACCAGGAGGTTTTAATCCATGTCTTCTCAAAAGGTAGTTGTGTTTCAATCCGGAAATGAAGAATATGCAGTATCTATTGATCATGTAGTTTCTATCGAAAAGCTAGATAAAGTTAATCCTATCCCTCATTTACCGACTTATTTGATAGGATTGATGAAAATTAGAGGAGAACTTGTGCCTATAATTGATTTTGAACAGATTCTATATAATCAGAGTGGTCTTATGAATGCTAATGCCCGTGTTGTTACGATGCATACGGAAGAAATGTCAGTTGGTATTCTTGTAAAAGAGGCAAAGGAGATTTTAGATATCCCTTCTGAATCTTTAAAACAGATGGGTATTATGAATTATTCTAAGACAAAATATTTCACGAATATTGCTAATCTTGAAGATAGAATGATTACAATTATAGACCCTTCTATTTTAGTTCGTTCATTAGAAGGCATACAAGATATACAATCTTATTTAGAAGACAATAAAGGAAACCTTGAAGTAAGTAGTATATAATATTAGACATGGGTAAGTTCTGTTTTTCGATTGGACAGTGGAAGGTAGCTATTAAATGGCTACCTTTTTTCCCTTTTATTTTGAAGGAGTTAAAGATGTAGAAGAGGTGAAGAGACTTGACTAAACGAAACAGAATCATTTTTCACTTAGACATGAATAGCTTTTATGCATCTGTAGAACAAGCACATAACCCTTCTTTAAAAGGTAAGCCAATCGCAGTCGCTGGGAATCCGAAGGAACGTAGAGGAATATTAGTAACATGCTCCTACGAGGCAAGAGCAAGGGGCATTTATACAACCATGTCAGTATGGGAGGCCAAAAGAAAATGCCCGGAGCTAATTTTATTGCCTCCTAATTTTGAAAGTTATAGAGCCGCCTCAAAAGCAATGTTTGATATATTACGGTCTTATACTCCAATGGTAGAGCCTGTCTCTATTGATGAAGGCTATATAGATTTAACCGATGTTGATATACAAGATGATGCAGTAGCATTTGCAAAATCCATTCAACAAAGAATATTGCGAGAGTTAGATTTACCTTGCTCTATTGGCATTGCTCCTAATAAATTCTTAGCTAAGACAGCCTCCAATATGAAAAAGCCGATGGGTATTACTGTTCTAAGAAAACGAGAGGTCTCACAACAACTATGGCACTTACCAGTAATCGAAATGCATGGCGTTGGGGAAAGCACCTCTAAAAAACTAGAATCATTGGGTATTATAACCATTGGAAATATAGCTAGTGCCAATCCTGAAATTTTAAAATCTAAGCTAGGTAAAGCTGGTGCTAGGTTATATAATCGTTCTCATGGCATAGACGATCGTGAAGTAAACCCAGAATCTATTTTTGAAACAAAAAGCGTAGGTAATTCTACTACATTACCATATGATGAAACAAATATGGATGAGCTTCAAAAAGTGCTCAGAAGACTATCTGGGAAAGTCGCGTCACGGTTAGAATCTAAAAACCTCGCTGGACGTTCTATCACCATACATATTCGGGATGCTAGTTGGAAAAATAAAACGAGAAGTAAGACTGTAACTAATCGCCTCTTTAAAGAGGATGAAATATTTCAGCTAGCCTTTCAATTATTTGAATCAGCTTGGGATAGCGAGCCTATTCGACTGCTTGGCGTCACAGTTAACAATGTATTTGATAAGGGAGAATCAGTAGAGCAATTATCTATTTTTAACTATGAAGAGCATGCAAAAGAGGAGCCAATATTAAAGCTTGTGGAGCAGCTTCAGACTAAATTTGGAGCTGGGATTATTAAAAGAGGTATCAAGTTGGATAAAAAACCTTCTTTTGAATCTAAAACAAGTTTTAGTAAAGACTTTTTAGACGACCACGAAAGATAAAAAATCAATTTAATAAGAACAGGGGTTTTACGAGTAGATGAAGAAAACAAAAACACCAGAAATGATAGGCAGAATCATTATGATTATTATAGGGGCTGTAATTGCTGCCTACGCACTAGAAGCAGTATTGATTCCAAACTCAGTAATTGACGGCGGCGTGACAGGTGTCAGTATCATGGGGAATTATTTATTTGAGATCCCTTTAGGAATCCTACTATTTATATTAAACATTCCTTTTATTTATTTAGGTTATAAACAGGTTGGTAAGACGTTTGCTTTATTTAGTATCATTGGTATCGCCGCATTATCAGTCTCAACTGTTTTGTTACATCATATTAATCCAATTTTAAGCGCGAAAGACCCGTTACTTGTTGTATTATCAGGTGGTGTAATGCTTGGGGTAGGTATTGGTATCGTCCTTCGTAACGGTGGTGCACTTGATGGAGCAGAGGTACTGGCCGTTCTAGTCTCACGTAAAGTACCATTTTCAGTGGGGGATATAATATTATTTATTAATGCATTTATCTTTGTTGGTGCAGGGTTCATATATGGTCTAGAGAGTGCACTGTATTCTGCTACCACTTATTATATTGCTAAAATAGTCATTGACGTTATTCAAGTAGGTCTTGAAAAATCCAAATCTGCTAGGATTGTTAGTAAGCATTCAGAGGAAATTGGAGCAGCTATTCAGGATAGACTTGGTCGAGGGGTAACCTATTCGAATGGAAGAGGCGGATTTACCAACGAAACAATTGACATTGTTACGTGTGTCATTACTCGAATGGAAGAAAACAAACTAATTACAATTATTAAAGAAAAGGATCCAAGTGCATTTGTAGTAATTACCGATGTAGCTGAGGTTCGCGGTGGCAGTTTCAAAAAGCGTGACATTCACTAATCAAAAACCGTTAAATGAGTCTAAAACTCGTTTAACGGTTTTTTGTAGCTATCTATAGGTTATGATATATATTTTAGGAAACAATAGCATGTTTGTATAAGTGCTAATCATGAACATACTATTGTCCCAAGCGCTCATAATGTTAAAATGATATATAACGAAGATTATATAAAATAAGGAAGTTGGATATATATGCAAATTTTGTTTTTAGGTACCGGAGCAGGTATGCCCTCTAAGCAACGTAACACAAGCTCAATGATTTTAAAGCTACTGGAGGAAAGAGGGACTTATTGGATGTTTGATTGTGGGGAAGCAACCCAGCATCAAATTCTTCGCACAACTATTAAACCGAGAAAACTAGAAAAAATATTTATCACTCATTTGCATGGAGATCACATTTATGGTTTGCCAGGGCTGCTAGGCTCTAGATCTTTTCTAGCTGGTGACGAGCAGCTAACTATATACGGTCCAAAGGGTGTAAAAGATTGGTTAGAAGTTACTTTATTTACGTCCCAAACTCGATTAAAATATCCTCTTCAAATCGTAGAGATAGAAGAGGGAATAATCTTTGAGGATGAACAGTTCATTGTAGAAGCAAGAATGCTTGAGCATGTTATTCCTTGTTATGGGTATCGTGTAACCCAAAAGCAACTTCCTCCTGAGTTACTAATCGAGAAGGCGGATGCTCTAGGGGTTCCAAGAGGTCCATTATTACGGCTATTAAAATCCGGTGAGGATGTTATATTGCCAGATGGGAAAACAGTCAAGAGCTCTGATGTAACAGGACAACCCAAAAATGGGTTTAAGGTTACCGTTTTAGGTGACACGAGACATTGCGAAAATTCTATTCTTTTAGCAAAGGACTCAGATATATTAATACATGAGGGTACCTTCGACACTGGGACGGAGGAGCTTGCCAGAGAATATGGGCATTCGACAATTACTGATGCTGCAAATGTCTGTGAAAGTGCTGGGGCTAAGCATTTAATAGTCAACCATATTAGTGCTCGTTTTATGGCAGAGGATTTGAAAACCTTGCTAAATCAAGTTTCTTCCTATAATTTCGCTATTTATATTGCAGATGATTTTAATGAGTTCAATTATATAAACGGTCAATTAGAAAAACTGGAAAATTAAACATACCAACATTAGTAGTACAAACCAAAGTCATGGTTTGTGCTACTATTTTTCTATAGTAGAAAATAAGGAAGGTCGACCCGCCTGGGGACGATATAAGAGTTCCTATTATAAATAGACCAGCTTCATCCCTAGTTTGAATGTTTTTATTTGTTTTGGCTATGTTAAAGAGTAGGGTTGATTTATGATACAAAGAAATCATTAAAATTGATTTCCGCTCCAGCCGGACGCTTTCCTCGGGGTGAGCGATAAGCCATCACCCATCGCTTACGCGCGTGGTTGTGATGTCTTATCTGTCTCACTCATCCCGTAGGAGTCGCCGTCTGGCGCTCCAATCAATAATAGGAACATCTTTAATACATCGATAAATTGCTTATAAATTTACTTGCAGAAACAAAGCCGAAAAACATCACAAATCCCAATTTCATCATTTATTTATGATCTTAATAGTATTTGAAGGTCACTTATATAATGTTTACAGTCACTATAAAAAGAATTGTTAGTCAAAATAAACCCATAACTTTAACAAAGCTTTTATTTTTAATCCAGATGATTTTTTGTAAGACATCTCTTCGATTTTATTGTTCGGAGAGGAAGCGGCGACTCCTGAGGGAACAGCGAGAGCTGAAAGCCTAAGCAGGAGCAGAGCAACGAAGAGGTTGAAGCCGTGCCCCCCGGAAAGCGCCTGCTGTAGCGGAAAACAACTACATATCATAGGAGTTAGAAGCCCTGAGCTTTTTATATTGAGAGAATTGCCTCAGCTTTTTTTCTGACAGTAAGTCTATGGATGGTTTCTGATCACCATTTTTTCGTTTCCCTATTCAAATTGTTTCCCAAGAATTCTTGATTTTTGCTGGGCTGCATCTATGCATGCAAAAATAGCCTCGTCGACCTTGTGTGACATGAGCTGCTCAATGCCTGCCTCTGTTGTACCTCCTGGACTCGTAACCTTTCTTCTAAGCTCAGCAGGCTCCACACTGCCGTTCATTAGCATATGTGCTGCCCCCTTCATCGTTTGAAAGAACAATTGACGGGCATCTTCCTTACTTAGCCCGTGCAAAACAGCCGCTGCTTCAAATTGTTCAGCAAAATAGTATAGATACGCTGGTCCGCTTCCAGACAGGGCAGTTACTACATGCATATCCTCCTCTTCTACTAGCATGACAGTTCCTATTGATTCTAATAAGTTTATTATTACCTTTTTAGATAGGTCATTTATTTTGTCATTACAGCAAAGGGCAGAAGCACTCAAACCAACAGAGGCAGAGGTGTTAGGCATAACACGTGCAATTGGCCGCTCTCCAAGATACGACTCTATTGTTTGGATGGAAACACCCGCAATGACAGATACAATTGTAGCCGTCTTATTTATATATAAAGAGATATCTTTGCAAGCGTCTATGGCATCTTTTGGTTTCATAGCAAGAAATACAATGTCAGCTTTTTGCAGAGCAAGCTTTTCTGAGCACATAATATCGATTTGGTACTTTGATTGTAAATACTGAAGGTGTTTCTGATCTGATTTATTCATCACACAAATGGAATCTGGAGAGACTTTATTTTCCTCCAATAAGCCGTGGATAATAGCTTCAGCCATTGAACCAGCGCCTACAAAAACTATGTTAGTCATACATTTATCCTCCTTCAAGTTAGTTTATCTCTACAATTTTCCTTTATTAATAATAAGCAAACGTTAGATAACATTAAATTATCATCTAAATATCCTTTCAATGATCAACAACGAGTTATATCATATGGGGAGTAATAGGATAAAAAAAGAATCCTTCTTATTGCTTTGAATAGGGAATTCCATATCCAGTACATGTATCATTTTTTGAAAGTCTTCCATCTACTCACCCCTAGATTTGAATATAAAAAAACGCTCCCGTCCCTATATTAAATAAGGACGAAAACGTTTGATTTCCGCGGTACCACCTAAGTTTGCTATAAAATAGCACATCTTTTTCCTTCTTATCGCGAAGGTCACGACTATGTTTACATAGTTGCTCCGAAGCAGGTTCCTTATATGAGAGGGAGATGAAATTTTCAGCAGGCATTTCACTCTCTTTACTCCATCATATATGTACTAGTCTTCTTCATAGCAAGAATTATCTGAATTAATGAAATTATAGAGGTCATTTTACAAAAAGTCAATCTAATTTAGTGACTCCTAACTTATTAACCTGTAAAATAAATGAATAGTCATTCATGTAAAGGAGAAACACAAAGATGATACATAAGATAATTATTCCGACTCCTTTTGCTGTAGGGGATGTTAATGCATACCTTATAAAAGGAGACGTACTTACTCTAGTAGATGCAGGGCCAAAAACGGAACAAGCACTAGTAGCTTTAAAAAATGGTATAAACGAAGCAGGTTATGAACTCGATGATATAGAACAAGTCATCCTTAGTCATCATCATCCTGATCATTCGGGTTGGATCGAGGCGTTTGAAAAAGCCCAGATTCTAGGACATGAATATAACCAAGTGTGGCTAAGAAAAGACCAAGCATTTTTATCTTATCATGATGAATTTTATTATAAATGTTTGGTCGAGGAAGGTGTTCCTAAACAATACTTAAAATGGATTGAAAAGATGAGGAGACCATTAAATTTCATCGGTAATCGTTCATTAGATGCGGTGTTGAAGGAAGGAGATACCATACCAGGTCATCCATATATGCAGGTTTTAGAAACTTTGGGTCATGCGCAGAGTCATATTTCCTTATGGGACGAACAAAATGGGGTGTTAATTGGTGGGGATTTAATCCTTGAAAAAATTTCTTCTAATCCATTAATAGAACCACCGTTGGACAAATCCGCACCTCGTCCAAAATCGATGCTTCAGTATAATGAAGCGTTAAAAAGAGTGCAAGCATTGGGCGTTCAAAAGGTATACAGTGGCCATGGAAATGAGGTATTTGGAGTCGCTGATTTAATATCTTCTCGTTTAGTAAGACAACGGGAGAGAGCATTACATGTTCTTGAAATGATGAAGGATGGGGAAAAGACTATTTTTGAACTAACTCAGAGGTTGTTTCCAAAGGTCTACGAAAAAGAGCTTGGTTTGACATTATCTGAAACCATCGGTCAAATAGATTATTTAATGGACGAAAATCTCATTCAAGAAAAGCGGACAGATGAAGGGATTCTTTTATATGAACAAGCGTAAGAGGATTCTCATTACTGGTGCCACAAGTGGAATAGGATTTATGCTGGCGCTACAACTGCAAAAGGATGGTCATCAGGTTTATGCAACAGGGAGAAATACTAATGCCCTAGGTCAGCTGGAAAAGCAAGGAGTCCATGTCCTTGTTGCTGATTTAACGAAAGAAACGGCTTATGAAAATCTCTTTGAGAAGGTGGAAACTCCAGATGTTGTCATATTAAACGCAGGCGTGGGTACCTTTGCTTATCTAACAGATTTAAAGGAAGAACAGATAGATCAAATGCTGAGTGTAAATGTAAAAGCACCTATTATGCTCACCAACTATTTTGCAAGGCTGATGAAAGAGAGAAATTCGGGACATTTTATATTTATAGCATCACAGGCAGGTAAGGTTGCCACACCTAAGGCTTCTGCTTATGCAGCATCTAAGCATGCAATCATTGGGTTTGCAAATGCAGCTCGAATGGAGTTAAAGGAATATGGTATTCATGTGAGCACTATTAATCCTGGTCCGATAGATACTCCATTTTTAGATTTAGCAGACCAAACAGGGGGCTACCGTGAGAAAATGAGCAAACATTTGCTTTCTCCTCAAAATGTCGTAGATGCTATTAAGAAAGTCATTGATAAGCCTGTTAGAGAGGTAGATTTACCTTTTTATATGAGTTTCACTAGTAAGTTATATGCTGTTTTTCCTAAAACCGTTGAATTACTAGGTAAAAGCTTTTTCAATAAAAAATAACGAAAAAACCAATCAATGCTTAGCAATAGTTGATTGGTTTTTTGTATGATCAAGATACTTTTCCTTGATAAACATTCAGTAGTTGATCGAGCTCTTGGCTACATGCTACTACAACAGGATGAGTAAACCCGAGACTTTTTGCTTTTTTGTACATATCATTTCTTTTACTAGTTATTAAGATCAATAAAGATGTTTCATGCCACTTGGTTTCCACTGATATTTTCCTCCGTTTAACAGATTTTTACTGTAATAGTTTCTTGGTATAATGATGAACTTTTTTTATTGTAAAGTATCATTAATGAAAAATTTGTCAAACTGTGGAGGAAACTAAAATATTTTTTATTTTTTTATTGTATTTATGCATCTATGTAGTAGAAATGTTGCTTCCTTGAACTCTAACAAAGAGAATTTGACTAGTATTTTAAGATTCTTGTATATAGCTATTATTAACCTAGGTACTTAGTACTTATTTCAAGTTCTTCAACTGCATACTCCATGCTATTGACAAAATACGCTTTACGGTCAATACGAGAACTAACGGACATATGTAATTGCTCATCCACGAAATGTAAAGCAACTCCATCTTCTACTGCATAACCAGGTTTCATTTTGTTTTCAGCAATCATTTCTTTATAAGCTGGTCTTCTTTTACTTTCTCCATCGTAGTGTGGACAATTACTTCCTTTTAAAATTCCAAGACAGTCAAGCTTATATAACGGACCATTTAATGGATCGGTCAGTCCTTCCTCAAACCAGCAGATAGAACCTGCACTAAGACCTGCTAAAATAATTTCTTTTTTATATGCTTTTAAAAGAATAGAATCTAGTCCCCATTCCTGCCAAAGCACTAACATATTTCGAGTATTTCCTCCACCGACATACAGAATATCTTGCTCCAAAATAAACGCTTCCAAGTCACTAAAGTTGGGCTCGAACAAGGAAAGATGAGAAGTCGAGCACTCTAGCTTATTAAAAGATTCGTAAAACCTGTTTGTGTAGTTATCTTGATCCCCACTTGCAGTTGGTATAAAGCAAACCTTAGGTGATTGCTTCTTTGCTTGCTCTAGTATGTATTGGTCTAACAGTGGATTGTCGGGCTCCATGGAGAAACCACCACCGCCCATTGCAATAATTTGTCTCATTTAAACACTCCTTCTATGGTTAATAGTTATTGTTCTACATAAGTTCATTCTAATGGTGGAAGTAAGGATTTTATATTACATGATACAATTTATGGAAAAGGGGACAGTGCGATGAATCATTGGCAAAATAGCATAGCTCAAATTAGAATTGCAAGACCTACTGATAAGTTAAGTCAGGTTGTTGATTTTTACCATAAAGGCTTAGGATTAAAAATAATTGGAAGCTTCAAGGATCATGACGGCTACAATGGGGTGATGATTGGTTTGCCAAACAAGTTGTACCACTTAGAATTTACTGCTCATAAGGACGGTTCTCCATGTCCTAGTCCGTCTAAGGATAATCTTCTCGTTTTTTATATACCTCAAAAACTCGTTCTAGACACTCTAGTTAATCAATTAATTGATATGGGATACCTTACTGTCTCATCAGAAAATCCATATTGGGAGAAGAATGGGGTTACATTTGAAGATCCAGACGGGTGGAGAGTGGTTCTCATGAACGATTCAGGAATCTGACATATTAAATAGATTGCAAATGAAGAAGCTGGGAAATAAAGCATAGTTGTTTTCCGTTCCAGCGGACGCTTTCCGGGGGCACGGCTTCAATCTCCTCGTCGCTTTGCTCCTGCGGGGCTTTCAGCTCATGCTGTTCCCCCAGGAGTCGCCGCCTTCTCTCCAAACAACAATAATAGAGAATTTTTATTAAAAAATATGTTACCGAAAATAATAAAGACGTGAAATCAAGTTGCTTATTTGACGTCTTTTAATTTATTGATTAGGTATGTCCTAGCCTCTTCAATTTTATATACAACAGGACGCTCCTACTAACACCGCACATCTTTGAGACGAATGTATTTTTATTTAAGAATGCCAGTCGTGTAATTATAATTTTTAGATAATGAAATATTATCATAGTATTTAAGCATTGTGAACAGCGTATGACGACTACTGGTCTTGGGGAATTCATTATACATATAAGTTATGTTGGTTTAGTAATGCTGTACAATCATCTATGAGCAAAAGATTCTATTTAAAGAATAGTTTTTTGTTGACTTTATACCTATAGGGGTATAGTGTAAATGAAGAAAGTAAGTGAAATTAAACCTGATAATTAATCTTTTCAAGAACATTTTCATGTATGGATTGCAGTAGCAGAAGTTATTAGAACTGGCTTACGTAAGCAATGCGTGATGACCAGAGCAGAATATAACCATCGTGTTTTTGAAATAAGGTTCTTGATTATGTAGCTAGTGATATTAACAATCATATGGAGGTAATATGGATGAAGAAAATAGTGGTTATTGGTGGTGTGGCTGGCGGAGCTTCGGCAGCTGCCAGAATTCGACGTTTAGATGAGCAAGCACATATTGTTATGTTTGAAAAAGGTCCGCATGTATCTTTTTCAAATTGTTCCTTACCATTTCATTTAAGTGGGATCGTAGAAGATAGTAAACGTCTACTAATGATGACACCAGATTCCTTTGAATCGAAATACAATATTGATGCACGTGTTAACAATGAAGTCGTTTCAATTAACCGTGATGAAAAAACTGTAACGATTAAAAATGTGGAAACAGGTGAGCTGTCTAATGAATCATACGATAAGTTAATCTTATCGCCAGGAGCAAGCCCAATTATACCAAAGCTACCTGGAACAGATTTACCACACGTATTTACTGTGCGAAATGTAGTAGATATTGAAAAATTACAAGATGCGATTGTCAAAAAAGACGCAAAAAATATTGCGATTATTGGTGGTGGGTTTATAGGTGTAGAGGTAGCTGAAAACCTTCGCTTAGCTGGGCGTGATGTAGCATTGGTCGAACATGCACCTCAGATTCTCACACCATTCGATGAAGATATGGTACAAATATTGCATAAGGAAATGATGGATCAAGGTATTCAGTTGGTGGTAGACGATGGCTTAGCTGAGATTAATATGTCCTCGATTACTTTAAGCTCAGGTAAAGTACTCGAAGCGGATATCGTAGTATTGGCAATTGGTGTTCGTCCAGAGACATCACTTGCAGTGGAAGCAGGACTGGAGATTGGTGAAACAGGTGCCATTAAAGTAAATCAAAATTTCCTAACAAATGATACAAATATATATGCGGTGGGAGATGCAATCGAAGTATATCACCGCCTAATGAATAAACCAACACGTTTAGCATTAGCTGGGCCAGCACAGCGCCAAGCACGTGCAGCTGCAGATCATATTTATGGTATTCCTAATGCAAATAAGGGTGTAATCGGCTCTTCAAATATTCAAGTGTTTGATTATGCAGCTGCCGCTACAGGATTAAATGAACGTACTGCGAAAGAAATTGGTATACCAGTGGATGCGGTATACGTAATTGCTCCAGATAAAGTTGGGCTGATGCCATCCAGCAATCCATTACATTTTAAATTGATTTATGAAGTTCCTACTGGACGTATTGTTGGTGCACAAGCTATCGGAAAAGGTAATGCAGATAAGCGTATCGATGTGATAGCAACTCTAATTACAATGAATGGAACAATTGAAGATTTAAAAGACTTAGAGCTTTCTTATTCCCCAATGTTTTCTACTGCTAAAGATGTTGTGAATTTAGCGGCACTGGTGGCAACGAATATGATGGCAGGACGTTTTAAACAAGTACGTGTAAGTGAAGTACGTTCATTAGTTGAATCGGGAGCTTTTATTGTAGATGTGCGTGAGCCCAATGAATTTGCAAATGGAGCAGTGAAGGGTGCAAAGAATATTCCTTTAAGTCAGTTACGAGAGCGCATGCATGAGATTCCAAAGGATATCCCTGTATATGTTCATTGTCGTTCAGCACAGCGGAGTTATAATGCTGTCATGGCATTAGAACATAGCGGTTATGATAAAGTTTTTAATGTTTCGGGTTCATTTTTGGGAATAAGCTTATACGAATATTTTAATGACCAACAGCAAAATCGTGAACCAATCGTGACGAAATATAATTTTAAATAATGATTTCAGCATTTGCATATTGGGCTACCTTTTTACATGAAGGGAGATGTTTATGACTTATATAACCTTGGGGCAATTTTCAATACCCATTGCATGGATTGCATTTTTTATCGCTATTCTCTACAGCGATTTTAGAAACAAAAATAAAGATGATCATACTGACAAAATAATTAGTCGTCTTTTTTGGTTTTACGTTTTAATCTGGAAATTAAGTTATATCCTATTTTCCTGGGAAAGCTTTGTCCAAGCACCTATGTCAATACTATATTTTGATGGAGGTTTAAAAGGAAATATATTAGCCTTCATGGTGATGATAATTGTACTTGTGAAGCATCGAGCGGGAATTGAGTGGGAGGTGCTATGGCAATATTGGACCCGCTTTGTAGCAGCCCACCAATTCGTAAACTATATCTTAATGGAGCAATGGGTCATTGCAATTATATGGTTAGCACTATTAGTTTTACTCGAAATGAAAGAGAAACAGTGGTTAATAATTGTTCAGTGGCCAATTATTTTATGGGTAAGTGGATGGATGGACGCACTAGTCATAGCACATTTAATGGTCATTTTGTCTTTAATTTTAAAAAAGAAAAGCTATCAGCAAATTGCTTTAATTGGTGTACTTAGCTTAATGGCTATGACAGTGACTGATTTACGTTCGACCGTTTCCACATCTGACAGAGATGCAATCGATTTAAATACTACCTCAAATGATAGATATATTTTATCTGAGAAAGACCAGAAGCTCACAGTGGTGAATTTCTTTGCGACTTGGTGTCCACCATGTCAGGCAGAGATGCCACATTTACAAAATTTTGCTGAAGAATTACCAGATCAAGTGGAATTGATTGGGATTAATTTGACTGACCGTGATAATGGTCCGAAGGCATTAGCAGGGTTTATGTCCACATATGAAGTGACATATCCCATCTTGTTAGATGAAAAGGATCGGTTTGGTAAATCCTATAATATTGTTTCTATACCCACTACGGTAGTTCTAAATAAGGACGGACAAGAGCTAGAACGGATTATTGGGCCGGTAAGTGAAGAGGTTTTACGAAATTTAACAAACAAGTATAAATGATTTATATCTTTAAATTATGGGATGTGGTCCTCTACATCCTATAATGACTTTAATATTCTTGTCTCTCGCAATTGAGGTCCAAAGCTTTTATTCTTTTGTGTTGACATATACCCTATGGGGTAGTAATATGTGTTTAGAACAAATATTGATTAAATGAGGTGAGATGATGCAATATGATGCGAAGGTTACAGCAAGGATGAAAAAAGTAGAAGGCCAGCTTAGAGGTATACTACGTATGATGGAAGAAGAAAAAGATTGTAAAGATGTGATTACACAACTAAGTGCTGTTCGTTCTGCTGTAGATCGTACAATTGGTGTTATTGTCACAGATAATTTAGTTGAGTGTTTATCTAAAGAAAATGTAGAAACTCTTGATAAAAATGCAATGGTTAAGCAAGCAGTTGATCTATTAGTAAAAAGTCGATAAGACTTTTTATTTTACAATAAAATATACCTATACGGGTAAGGAGATAATTATGGAAAAGAAAAGAACAACAATTGTTTTGTTTAGTGGTGATTATGACAAGGCAATGGCTGCCTATATTATTGCGAATGGTGCAGCAGCTTATGACCACGAAGTTACTATTTTTCACACGTTCTGGGGAATTAATGCGTTACGTAAGCAAGAATCAGTTGCAGTAAAAAAAGGATTTTTAGAAAAAATGTTTGCTAAGATGATGCCACGAGGTGCTGAAAAGCTTGGTTTATCAAAAATGCAAATGTTTGGGATGGGTCCCAAAATGATTAAGCATGTAATGAATAAGCACAATGCATTAACGCTAACACAGCTTGTGGAGATGGCTCAAGAGCAAGACATTAAATTAGTAACTTGTACGATGACAATGGATTTACTGGGACTTCAAAAAGAAGAGCTATTAGATGGTATTCAATATGCAGGTGTTGCAGCTTATTTAGCAGATGCAGAAAATGGCAATGTAAACTTATTCATATAAGAGGTGACATATGGAAACCATAATTATTATAGCAGTCGTAGCAGTGTTTTTAATATGGCGCTTTAAACCGACAAAAGGGATTCAAAATATATCTACCGGACAGTTAAAACAAATTATTAACGATAAGGATAAAGTATTTGTCGATGTAAGAACAAAAGGTGAATTCAAATCACGAAATATACCCCAATTTAAAAATATACCACTTGGTTCTGACCTTTCGAAGTTACCAAAAGACAAGGAAATCATTGTAATCTGTCAAAGTGGTATGCGATCAAGTCAAGCGTGTAAGCAATTAAAGAAATTGGGATTTACTAAAGTAACGAATGTCCGTGGCGGCATGAGTGCATATTAGGAGGATATTAAAATGAAAACAATCTTACCAGAGCAAGTACAACAAAAGCTACAAGCAGGGGAAAATCTAAATTTAATTGACGTGCGTGAGGTTTCTGAAGTTGAGGCAGGTCATATCCCGGGTATCATCCATATACCATTAAACTTGTTAGAATTTCGTTTACACGAATTGGATAAAACTAAACCGTATATTATGGTTTGCCGTTCAGGTGGTCGCAGTGGCCAAGCAACAACGTTTTTAGAATCTCAAGGTTTTGATGTGACGAATATGTCTGGCGGGATGCTTGAATGGAAAGGCGAAGTTAAATAAATTACATTTTTTTAAAAAAATTATACCCTAACCGGTATAGGTGGAGGTAACAAATGGTTAAATCAGATGTGCAATTAGATGCAAAGGGCTTAGCTTGCCCAATGCCAATAGTGAAAACTAAAAAAGCAATGAATGAAGTGGAAGAAGGTCAAGTTTTAGAAATCCAAGCAACAGATAAAGGTTCTGTCGCGGATTTAGCAGCTTGGTCAAAAACAGTAGGGCACCAATACATCGGTTCTCATGAAGAAAATGGTGTATTTTATCATTATATACGAAAATGCAATCCAGAAATTAGCGAGCAACAAGAAAAGTCATTTGAACAAACGGTTTCAAATGAAGAAGCAATCGCTGGTGATGGCTTAATCTTAGATGTGCGTGAAGCAGCAGAGTATGGATTCGGCCATATCCCCGGTGCGAAATCGATCCCAATGGGTGAGTTAGAAAATCGTTTATCTGAATTAGATCAAGAGCAAACCATTTATGTCATTTGCCGTACTGGTACTCGCTCGGATATGGCTGCACAGCAATTGACAAAAGCAGGTTTTAAAAAAATATATAATGTCTTACCTGGTATGTCAGGGTATGAAGGCGAATTACAGAAAGAGGTTGAATAATATGTCAAACAAAGTAGCAATAATTGCATCTAACGGCGGTTTATTTGATGCATATAAAGTATTTAATATCGCAACAGCAGCGGCAGCTTCTGATAAGGAAGTAGCAATTTTCTTTACTTTTGAAGGCTTGAACCTTATCCATAAGCAAGGTATGCATGCACTTGAAATGCCAGCAGGCAAAGAGCATTTTGCAGAAGGCTTCGCTCAGGCACAAGTCCCAGCAATTCCGCAATTGGTTGAGATGGCTCAGGAGCTAGGTGTAAAATTTATTGCTTGCCAAATGACAATGGATGTTATGGGCTTAACAAAAAATGATTTTGTAGACGGTATTGATGTAGGCGGAGCAGTTACGTTCCTAGAATTCGCGAAAGACGCATCACCAACATTAACATTTTAATTAGGTAATGGGAGGGGAGTTCCCTTCCGACCTAAAAATTTTTAATAAAAATATACCTATGGGGGTACTTGTTTATGACAGTAAATATATGGACAGCTGCTGATGTAGCTCGAAAAGTAATTGATAATAAAGAATTATTTATATTAGACGTCCGAAATGCAGATGCATTTGAGGATTGGAAGATTGAAGGTCATAAATTTGAGTATTTAAATATTCCATATTTTGATCTTTTAGATGGTGTAGAAGAGATACTAGACCAAATTCCTACTGATAAAGATGTTTTAGTAGTATGTGCTAAGGAAGGCTCATCTATTATGATTGCTGAAATGCTGTCAGATGCTGGCCGTGAAGTTGCATATTTAGCTGGTGGGATGAAATCCTGGTCTATGTATTTAGAGCCAATTAAAGTAGGAGATCTTGCAAATGGTGGCGAGCTATACCAATTCGTACGTTTAGGAAAAGGCTGCTTATCCTACATGACAATTTCTGAAGGTGAGGCAGCGCTTATAGATGCAGTCCGTTTCACAGAAGTATTTACAAATTTTGCACAGGAAAAAGGTGTAGAAATCAAGCATGTATTTGATACTCACTTACACGCCGACCATATTTCAGGAGGACGTCATATTGCTGCTGAAACAGGAGCAACCTATTATTTACCACCGAAAGATGCAGAAGAGGTTGTGTTTGACTACACAGCCCTTACAGACGGTTTAACTGTACAGCTTGGGTCAACAAAAATTGATGTAGGTGCGCTTTACTCACCAGGTCATACAATTGGTTCAACTTCATTTGTGATTGATGAAAAGTACTTATTAACAGGAGATATTTTATTCATCGATTCGATTGGGCGTCCTGATTTAGCCGGTCTGGCAGAGGATTGGGTAGCAGATTTACGCGAAACATTATACTCTCGCTATCGTTCATTAGCTGAAGATCTAATCGTATTACCAGCACACTTTATGATTATTGAAGAGCTAAACGAAAATGGTACTGTAGCAAAACGTTTAGGAGATCTATTTGCAGAAAATCATGGCTTAAATGTAGAGGACGAGGAAGTATTCCGTTCAATGGTAACAGACAACTTGCCTCCTCAACCAAATGCCTATCAAGAAATTCGCCACGTGAACATGGGCAAAATTACACCAAGTAATGAAGAGCAAACGGAAATGGAAATCGGACCAAACCGTTGTGCAGTACGTTAATTTTCATAACAAAGGAAATATTATTCATACACTTGTCTCTTGGAGAGAAGTTTATACTGACAAAAAATAATACGAGAAGAGGAATATAACATGAACATTACTAAAACATTAGATGCAAAAGGATTAGCATGTCCAATGCCAATCGTTCGTACGAAAAAAACAATTGATACGATTAATTCTGGAGAAATACTAGAAGTATTAGTTACGGATAAAGGTGCGTTAAATGACTTTACAGCGTGGGCAGCAGCTGGTGGGCATACAATTGTTGAACAAAAAGAGGAAGACGGCGTGTTATTCTTTTATATTCAAAAAGCTTAACAGTATAAATAGCGAGTAGAATATTCTTCTACTCGTTTTTTTTACAGAAAGAAGGGACAGACATTATGGATCTTTCCATTACATTTATAGTTGTTATTTTTGCCCTTGGATTTATAGGGTCATTTGTTTCGGGCATGTTAGGAGTTGGGGGCTCCATCATTAAATACCCCTTGCTATTATACGTTCCACCACTATTTGGACTGGTGGCATTTTCTGCCCATGAAGTATCAGGAATTAGTGCGATTCAAGTATTCTTCGCTTCTATTGCAGGTGTTTGGGCATACCGAAAAAGTGGTCTGCTCCATAAGGAATTGATCATTTATATGGGTGGGGCAATTTTACTTGGAAGCTTTATTGGTAGTTACGGTTCAGGATTTTTATCGGAGGATGCTGTTAATATTGTGTACGGAACACTCGCTATAATTGCAGCGGTTATGATGTTTATTCCACGTAAAACTATAGAGGAAAATGCTAAAATTTCGTTCAATAAAGTTCTTGCAAGTAGCCTAGCGCTCATTGTTGGAATAGGATCTGGGATCGTCGGAGCAGCGGGTGGCTTTTTACTCGTCCCGATTATGCTTACCGTTTTAAAAATACCAACACGTGTTACAATTGCGACCAGTTTAGCAATCACCTTTATTTCTTCTATTGGTGGTAGTGTAGGTAAAATTATTACTGGTCAAATTGAGTACTGGCCTGCGTTCATAATGATTATTGCAAGTATCATCGCAGCACCTTTAGGAGCAAAAATTGGTCAAAAAATGAATGTGAAAATTCTACAATGGCTGTTAGCTATTATGATTGGTGCAACAGCTATTAAAATTTGGATCGATATTTTACAGTAATACACGAAGAAAAGAATTTAAAGATGTATCTCGTGAATTAAGGTTTTTGTTTTGGATTAACGTTTCACTTTAGCTAAGATTTCTATGAATCTCTATTATAAATATATATCCTAATTAGTTCCTAGATAATCCAGTTCCATCAAATACAGTAATAATTTTATGAAAAGATGGTTATTAATGAAACAACCCATGAAATTTTAAATTGACTCAATAAACTATTTTTTGTTAAATATACGTTTTTTTAATAAAATGATGTATAGTTAAGTTCGATTAAATTTAAGGAGCAAGACATGAAAAATTTTATTGTTATTACTTTGGGTTCGTTATTAATGGCTGTTGCACTGAACTTATTCTTGGTGCCACATGAAGTTATTCTTGGTGGGTTTTCTGGGATAGGTATGATAATAGGGATTCTAACCGGATGGAATATTGGTTGGATAATTTTCCTTTTGAACATCCCCGTGTTTATTCTTGGCTTTATAAGTATTGGGAAAAAATTTGTAGCATATAGTATGTATTCTGTATTCCTTACGAGTTTAGCAATGCAATATATTCCAGTTTATCAGATTACAGAAGATATTTTATTGTCCTCTGTTTTTGGAGCAGTAATAGGTGGTGCTGCTACCGGAATGATCATTAAATTCAATGGCTCTACTGGTGGAATAGATATTATTGGGCTTGTTATTACCAAAAAGAAGGATTTCTCTTTAGGAACTTTAATGCTCGTTATGAACAGTGTCATTGTATTAGCCTCTGGTTACTTCATAGGCTGGGAGCAAACAATGTATACATTATTAGTTCTATATGTATTTGGAAAAGTAGTAGATGTCATTCATACCAAACATGTAAAAGTAACACTTATGATCATCACTGAAAAAGGTGAGGAAGTTCAAGATAAGATGCTTAAAAGCTTAGTCCGAGGGATTACTGTTTTGGACGGAGAAGGAGCATATACTAAACAACCAAGAAAAGTGCTTTTTACCGTCATCACAAGATATGAACTAGGGGAAGTAAAGAAAATGATTAAGGAAGTAGACAGTAATGCGTTTGTAAATATTACTGAAACGATTGAGGTCATGGGAGCATTTAATAAAAATTGATTTTGTAAAGTCCAGAAAACTCTGGGCTTTTTAATTTGCATTTTTATAGAAAATTATATTTGTGAATTTGCCTCTAGGTGTTAAAACATACAGCATTTAAGTGGTGACCTTCATCTCCCCTTCCTAATTGCTGAAGGGCCCATCGTCATTTTCATGCTATATAAATATAATTTAGAGTTTAATAGTCTGAAAACGGGGTAAATACATTATAGTTACTATTTAAGAAAAGGGGAGATGCTAGTTATGTGGAAAAGAATTTTATTTATCTCCGAGCATGGGGATCCACTTGAAACTTTAGGTGGTAAACAGGCTGGTGGACAAAACAACTATGTAAAAGAACTTGCCCTTGCCCTTGGAAGAAGAGGTATAGCAGTAGATGTAATTACTCATTGGAGTAACCCCAGTGCTCCTCAGGTGGAGAAATTAGGAAATATGTCAAGAGTCATTAGATTTGCTGCAGGTCATAAAGGATATATAGCAAAAGATAAGATATATGATTTGTTACCACAATTCTATGATGAAATAAAAAACAATTTATCTATACCAAAATATGATGTTGTTCATTCTCATTATTGGATGTCCGGGTTACTAGGGCTATCTTTAAAAGAAGAGTTTGGTATTCCCCTCGTTCACACTTCTCATTCATTAGGTATCGCAAAAAAACAAGCTACTGGAACTGCAGACCCGATTCGATTAGACGCAGAAAAGAAAATTTTAACATCTGCGAATAAGGTGATCGCCACTACTGAAGTTGAAAAGCAAATAATTCAAGACTTTGCAGGACCACTTACAAATATAGAAGTAATATCAATTGGAGTTGCAAAAGAATTTCAATCACAAGTCAAGAAAAAATCAGTAACTAAACCGTTGCTAGTATATGCTGGTCGTCTGGAAAAGACAAAAGGAATCGGCACACTATTAGATGCCTTTAAGAGATTAAAAAAGGAAAATCCAGAACTGGATGCTAAATTAGTGCTAGCTGGTGGTGATAAGGAAGAAATAGACATCAACTCAGGATTACCTATCAATCCAGGTTTAAGGGAGCAAGTAAAAGGTATAGAGGAATATATTGAATTCATAGGACCTCAATCTCAACAAGGTTTAAGTAATCTTTTTTCTAAAGCCACTTCAGTTATCGTACCATCCTATTATGAATCGTTTGGTATGGTGGCAGCTGAAGCTCAAGCTTGTGGTACCCCAGTTATAGCCTCTGGAGTTGGAGGACTTAAAGATGTCGTGTCTCATGGAAAAACAGGCTTACAGGTAAAGCCAAAAGATCCTTCTCAGCTGGCAACAGCTATGAAAACTATATTAAAAGACAATCTTTTAGCAAAAAGACTAGGCAGAGAAGCTGGAGAACGTGCGAAACGTATCTTTAATTGGTCTTCCATTGCAAAAGAAATAGATCAAACTTATGAGGAATTGTTATATGCAAAAGATTACGCAAATGCTAGCAACCGATCTTGATGGAACGCTTGTTGGTGATGAAAAACATTTAAAAGACTTACTTACCTATTATGAAGGTCTACAAAAGAAAGTTACTTTAGTTTATGTCACAGGTAGGCATCGGGAATCAGCCCTAGAACTTATGAAAGAGGCTAACATTCCAATGCCGAGTATTTTAATCTCGGATGTGGGAACAGGCATATATATAGGCAATGACCTTAAACCAGATGAAGAATGGAATCTTTTAATGAAGAAAAATTGGAATCCAGAGGCTATAAAGAAAATCGCTTCTCATTATCCAACTATTGTTCCACAAAAGCTGCCAGACGAATCTAGGATTTCTTATACTGCGCAAGAAGATGAGGGAAGTGTTGAAAAGCTCAAGCAAGAATTGCTACAAGCTAATATACCGCACAAATTTATCTTTAGCTCAGGAAGGGATATTGATATACTCCCTGAGGCCAGTGGAAAAGGATCTGCTTTGACATACGTGATTGAAAAATATGTAGAAGATCAAGCATCCATATTGATTGCAGGTGATTCAGGTAATGACGAAGAAATGATTAGGCTTGGATATCCATCTGTTATAGTAGCAAATGCACAACCAGAGCTAATAGCCATTCAAGATCACCCCCAATTATTTAGAGCAACTAAAAATTGTGCAGGCGGAATTCATGAGGCTTGGTTGCATTTTTATGATAATTAAATCCTTATTTAAATCACATAAGTAAACTCATTAAGACTACAGACACATTTAAAATTGTCTATAGTCTTTTTTTTTGCGTCAAAGATAAGCATTTTATCTATATTGATACGTTAATACTTCTTATTAATTTTGGCTATGTACATGGCTATGGTTGATTTTTTGTACAACACATATGCCAAATGCATGTTTACGAAATATATATTGTAAATTTGTTTAATATTGGAACTTCTAATTACTTCAACCGTATTAAAGTAAAGGAGTAGGTTAGTTTTGAAGGGTGTTATTAACACGTGGTCAACCATCTCACAGTTGTAAAAGGCAATTCGTGGGGCAGGGAGAGGTGATGAATTGAGTTTAATTCAAGTGACCTATATAGTGCTTATATGGACAATACCTAGTATGGGTTCTTGGTATTCCTTTAGGAAAATGGAGAATGAGAAACAGATAAAGGTTATAAAAGAGTTGAGAAATCCTTTATCAATTTTAGGGATTATTCCCAGTTTTATTGGTTTCCTCGTATATCTTACAGGCTCTGTTGCAGCATCTGATATAAAAGTCTTACGGGATTTAGGGATGGCATTGGCACTATTTGGTTGGTTTGTAATTTGGGGAGTAGGTTTAAAAAAAGGAGAGGAAAATTCCTTTAAGTGTATTACTAAGATATTAATAGGGATTTCCGTACTAATTGCTTATATCTATCTTTTTTAAATAGGAACCTCATTTCGTTTCGAGCGTATTAGAGGAAAAGATAGATGAAGAAAGTTATAAAAGGGGGGAGTATATGAGTGAACGATTTGAATTAAGTTTTAAAAATAAGGAAGTAAGAATGTGGTGCTATTTGATGGTACCAACGTTTATTATAGGGAGCATTTTAATATTTTATGGTGAACAAAAATATCAGTATATTCGTTTGTTAGTATTAGTAATAATCTGGACTGTCTTTTATTTGTGGCGTTATTTTTATCGTAAGAAAATGAAGAAGGAAGTAAAAAATTCTTCTTAAGCTAACAGCTGCTAGCTACAAGAATGAGTAAAGCCTTTTTCTTATTGAACTAAAGTAAGCAGTGCGGATTATAAGTGGGAGTTAGTTGGTATGGAAAACGGGCAACAGGATATGATATTAATCAAAAAATGTTTTGGAGCATATTCAATATTTACTTGGTTTAAGTGAATGATTTTGTACACCTTATGGGAGCATTACTTTAAGTTGGAGTAATGCCTTTTTTATTGATCTTAATGCAAAAGGTTAGCTGGACACGAATGGGAACTTTTACGAAATTTTAAAGTCATACTTAGAAGTTAAACTAATAGGGGTGTTATATATGAAACGATTCAGTATAAGCTCAATAGTCCTAATGTTTATTGGAATTCTATTCTTTATATTAAACTGGTTAATAGATGGTTACGTCGAACCTATTGTACTTACTGGAGTTATTTTTATAGTTATAGGGGCAGTGTTTAGTTTTGTTGCGATCTCTAAAAGAGAAAAAGGAAGCGTGAAATATATATCAATTGCTACTTTTATTATTCTACTATTTTTAGTTACTTGTTTTGAACCTTTTCAAGTTATTAGAATGATGACTTGGTTTAGAAATATTACTTAACTAACCGGTAATTTAACAAATTATTACAAAAACATAAAAGTAATAACAAAGTAAATGAGCAAAGATAAAAATATCCTAGCTCATTTTTTAGTTGTTTTAAAATTAACCTTTACTCATACCATAATAATAGGACTACAACAGTCTGAACTAGCTAGTACTGTTTCATCGAGAGTCGTCCACTCCAGAGCCAAGTATATAGAGACGTTTTAACAGGAACTCAAGTTGCTCTTTATACGTTTTGATTTATTAACTAATTTGTACGAATCTAGTTTTTATGAACATCCTGGAACGATTATAGATGCTTATTATTTTTATTCCTTTTGGTCAGATCGAATCAAGAAAGATTATGTTATCTTAGGTTAAAAGTTATGGTAAGATGTTTATGTTTGTACGCACCATTCCCTAATGGAAAAGGGAAGAAAAGTTGACACGGCAAGGTTGCAATTATATACTAGGTTACGTTATGTAAGTGCTTAAAAATAATTAGAATATAATAGACAAAAATGATGAATATGAATGATAGGTGAATGAAAATGAATATAAATAAAGAAACGCTGACATTGTTACAGGATAAAATAAAAATAATAGAAACGGTTGAGGAGCTTGATCTTTGTTTAGTTGGGCCAGTTAACTTGCCTATTAAGCAAGGCGATTTCCAAACAACCTTTCAATGGTATACCTGGGTTAAAATTGATAAAAATTTATCAAAAGAGGATATTTTAACATCATTGCCACAATCAAATTTAGCTTTTGGCCAACAATCCTCTGTTCTTGTTTATGGTGACTTCGCGAATGAGGAAGATGCTCTTATTCGTATGCATAGTATTTGTCATACAGGAGATATATTTGGTAGTCAACGCTGTGATTGTGGTTTCCAGCTTCATGAATCGATGAAAATGGTAGTAAATCATGGCTGTGGTGCCATTTTTTATTTAGCAGATCATGAAGGCAGAGGAATTGGTTTATTTTCTAAATCACTGGCTTATCTTTTACAGGAGGAAGGCTATGATACGGTTGAAGCCAATCATGCACTAGGCTTTGAAGACGATAGTCGCTCCTATGAAGATGCAATTCGCGTGTTGGAAGTATTAAGAAGCAAGCAGGTGACTTTAATAACTAATAATCCTAGGAAGCTGGCTGCGTTAAAGAACCATGGTCTTCTTGCTAAGGATCACGTGCCTTTATGGGGTGGACTGACTGAAACAAATGAATTTTATTTGAATACGAAAGTGAAAAAATCCGGACATATTGTAGAAGAGAGTCCAAGTTTAAAAGTGTGAGGTGTATACAATGAAAACCGACGAGGAATATATGAGGCTTGCATTAGACTTGGCGGCTAGTGCGAAAGGCAACACGAATCCTAACCCAGTAGTGGGTGCAGTAATTGTGAAAAATGGAGTAATTGTTGGTACGGGACTACATCGCAAGGCAGGCGAGCCTCACGCAGAAGTGCATGCATTTAATATGGCGCAACAGCATGCGGAGGGTTCCACTCTTTATGTAACCTTAGAACCTTGCTCACATTACGGTAAAACACCACCTTGTGCAAATTTAGTAAAGGAATCAAAGGTAAGCAGAGTCGTTGTAGCGACTAGGGACCCTAATCCTGAGGTTGCAGGAAGAGGCATTCAGCTGCTTCGTGACGCCGGCATTCAAGTTGATGTCGGGATATTAGAAAAAGAAGCGCAAAAGTTAAATGAGCGTTTTATACACAATATGCTTACCAAGCGTCCATTTGTTATTTCAAAGTTTGCTATGACACTAGATGGTAAACTCGCAACCTACAATGGACATTCTAAATGGATTAGTGGAGAAGTATCACGTAAAGATGTTCATACGCTAAGAAATGAAGTAGACGGTATTTTAGTAGGGGTAGGTACAGTAATAGCAGATAATCCAGCCTTAACTACAAGACTTTCTGAGCTTGATGGAAAAAATCCTACAAGAATTATCTTAGATAGCAGCCTACGGACTCCTTTAGATGCACAGGTCCTTCAAACAGAGGAAGCCAAAACGATTATAGTAACAAGTAAAGAAGTAGATTCAAACCGTGTTAAGGAATATGAATCAAAGGGAGCAAAAGTATTATTTGTTTCCAAGAGAAATAGTGGATTGGATTTAGAAGAGGTACTTAGCGAATTATATCAACAAGGGTTAACCGACATACTAGTGGAAGGTGGAGGGGCGATAAATTCGGCCTTTCTGAATGCTGGTTTAATAGATAAATACTATATTTATATAGCTCCAAAAGTACTGGGAGGCAAAGAATCCATTACCCCTTTTACTGGTGAAAATCCAGAGTCAATGGATGCTGCCAAGCAATTGTATTTTGACGAATTCCAAAAGTTTGGAGAGGATCTTCGTATAATTGCCTACCCTAAAAATAAATGAGCTACATAACTTTTGATCCAGTATAAAGAAAAATAAATAAAAAGTAACAATGGTATAAGAGTAGGAGAATAAAAATGAAATTTGGTTTTGATATTGACGATACATTAATTAATTTGAGAGAGCATGCTTTTCACTTGTACAATAAGAAACTTAATCAAAATGTGAATCTTGACGTATTTCATGCTTTAAAAACGGTAGAGATTCATGAAGCTTTTGGTTTGGAAAAAGAAGATGGAAACACCATGTGGAGAGATTGTATGGAGGAAATATATTTTACCAATTGCCCATCCTTTGAGGGTGCATTAGAAACTTTAAAATCCTTAGAAGAAGATGGCCATGAGATTTACTATATTACCTCTCGTCCGAAAAAGTATTGCTCTCAAACTCGTGAGTGGATGAAGGCACAAGGCTTTCCAATAACAGATGAAAACTTTTACTGCGGGATGCAGGATGAAGAAAAAATAGCAACAATCAAGGCATTAGAGTTAGATTATTATTTCGATGATAAGCCAGCTGTTCTAGAAACGCTCCAAAACGTAAAAACAAAAGTATTCATAAAGGATCAATCGTATAATCAGTTAATGGATATGCGAAGGCTGAAACAATGGTCTGACTTGAGGGGAATTCTAGAGGAAACAGTCTAACTCGACATAATATATTTCGTGATTCGAATACCCCATGCACATTAGTCGCCAACTAATATGCACGGGGTATTTTTTAAATGGAATAATTTTTAAATTTGAAACAAAGCAAGGGAAGGGCCGTCTAATTAAAAAATACTTAAAATCCAAAGGAAGTGACATTTTGAAAAAAATACATTTCATTATCCCGTTAACATGTTTATCTATTTTACTAATAGGATGTCAATCAATTGAAAGCAAAGAAACAAATCACGATAACCCTCAGCAATCGTCAAATGAACAAGTAGAAGGTGAGGTAATGGAAGTAATCCTATCAAGGTCATCTTTGGAAGACACTATTATTTTTAAAGATGAAGCCAGTATAAAAGAGTTTAAAGATATGATTTCAAGTTCTATAAAACAAGATGGAATTGTTAATATGTCTAATCCAGATTATGATATAGATATTATGTTTAAAAAAGATAAAAAACAAACTTATTATTTATGGGTAGGAGAGAACAGGCAAAACGGATCTTTAATGAAAGCTGATGATACCCATACGATTTATACTTTTGATGAAGAAACGAATAAAAAAATTAGCAAGTTGTTGCAAAGGAAACATTAGACTTTGGGTTCAACCACATGCTTGCCTATTTTTAATAGTAAAAAAAGATATAGGATTAGAATATATTTTTGTCATTCTATGTACTCTAGAGTTGGAGTATAAGTTCAATCCATTACTTTAGTTTTAATGATTCCGCCCAAATTATCCCCTGAAATTTCAAATTTATTGCTTTTAGATGACTCCATACTTTTTAATTGTTCCTGTTTTACATATCTTATTTGATATTGCTTACCTTCAATGGTTGTGTCATATTCGCCTTTTTCTTTTAAAAATGCGAGGTATTCTTCTAACACTAAATCTTCCTTGGTCATAATAAGACTATGTGGTTTTCCAACGTAGCGGAAATGCCAAGGTTCAAAAGCGATTCCAGTTACGTCCACTTTGTTCTCAGGATAACGTAAAATAAAGCCAAATTCTGGTGCATGTTGTGCTAACCAGTCGGCTTCCAGTGTATATTCCATCATTCCTTCGGTAGAACCAATATCAATGGATAAGCCTGACTGATGCTCACTATAGCCATTTGGTAGGGCATACTGTGAACCTAATTCTTCATAAAGTTGTTGTTGGACGATACCAGTACGGAAACCACTATTAAGCTTGAAATGCATAATTTCATCTTTTTCAGCTGCCTCGAACATTTCCTGCATAGGGGTCAGTAAATCCTTATGTACAGTCATTTCTGATTGTATTTCTACGTTATTTGCAAAGTCATTAGGTACCACTTCGATTTCGGTTGGTTCTTGTTGAAGTTTTACCTCGTTATTAATTAATATAAGATTCCCTTCATAAATCTGTTCTTCTTCAATTGTAAAGATTTGTCTGTCTTCATTGGTATAGTTAGTAAAGATCAAATACCCAAATGTTGAAAGGCAGCATAATAAGAAGAATTTTTTCAACTGTCTCACTCCCTTACTAGATATATCTAGCATAGCAAGTAGACTTTAAGATTATGGTACGATAATTCTTAATTTTTTCTTAAGGTTATCATTTTGATAAACATCACCTCTTCACTAAAAACGTAATTAATAATCTATTCAGGTTGCTAGAAAGTAAATTGAAAGTATCCATGCTGTACATGAATATCTTTGCAATTTACTCCCAAAGCAATTTAAATTAATTAGACCCATTTTTTATTTTTTGAAAGCTTGCTATAGAAGCCTGATACAACTTCTCCATTTTTTCCTCTATGAAATTCGTTCTTTCATATAATGAAAATCGAATATGGTCTATCTGCCTCATTATTTTCTCCAACAAGCCTTCTTGGAGATCTACTCGACTTGTTAAATCCTTTTGAGCTTCTTCCAAACCGCTAATCTGTTGGGTAATCGTATGATGGAAATGATGCTGTTCGTCCATTTTGGCCATTGCTTCATGTTGAAACGCTGACACCTGCTCCATACTTGAAAGTACTTCTACATTTTTTAATGAAAGATCGTCTATCTTTTGAACAATCACTCCGGAAGTTTCTTCAGATTTGTCTAATCGAACCTTTATATGGTGTTGTGTTTCATCTAGATGCTCAATATGTTCCATTAAACATTGTTTTCCAAGCTTCTCTTCTGTTATTAAGTGGTGCAACTTCTCGTTTTGTTGCTCTAATTTCTTTAAACCAGTTTGTATTTGTTTTTCAACCTGTTCATGTTGCATATTTAATTTCTTTAAGTACTCAAGTCTTTTGTTAATTTCATTCCAATGGGTTAGTTGTTGTTCTCCATATTGTTGTTGCGAATTATTTAATCGAATAATTTTATCTAAAAAAGACTGGTTAGTTGCTTCTTGGCTAAGCATGAAATCGGATAAGTAGTTACTACGAAACTCGACTTGGTTGCTAGCTTTTAATTCGCCATTATTTTTAAAAACACCTGGATGCTGGCTATCGTTGATGAATAATCCCATTAAATTTCCTCCTTATGAATTATCATATTTATTAGAATATGCATGTAGGTTAAATATAGGGATTGCGAGGCATGCATCAATTGGAATAGCGAAATAGTTTCAATTTTTACAAAATAATGAAAAAGGTATAGTTATTTATTATTAAGCTATTGTATAATATGACCTAGAGGTGTTTTATTTTGAATAAACAAATAATTGATAGTTTGGATATAAAAATAACTGGAGAAATACTTGCACAGTCTTTCCCAAAGCGCCAAGGTGGAACATCATTTACAACGTTTCTTCAGACAAAAAAAGGTCGTTTTGTGTGGAAGGTAGCGACTGAACTGCCTTATCGGAATTGGTTAAAAAGGGAAGCAGAGGTGATGGAGCTACTAAACAATGAAACAAACCTGCCAATTCCTTTGTTTAAGCATTATCAAGAGCAGCCCGAAGAGAATTCACTTCTAATGAGTAAGTTAGAAGGTGTGCCTTTAAGAGAAGCCTTACATGTTGCAAAAACAATGGAAGAAAAGAAATCCCTTTTTTACAGTTTTGGTACTCTCCTAAAATTATTACACGCTACTATGCCTCCTAAAGCATTGTTAATAGAAGATAACTGGCTTGAAAAACAATTACAAACTGCCACATATAACGTCATGCATTATGAGGTCGACGGCAATGAAGAGCTACTGACCTATTTAAAATTCAACCAGCCTAAGCCAGTACCTCAAACACTTATACATGGGGATTGTACGATTGATAATGTACTTGTGAAGGATGGTAAGGTATATGCTTTTATTGATCTTGCTGGAGTAGCATATGGAGACCCACGGTATGACCTAGCTCTTGCAACTAGATCTATACAATCAAATCCACTTTTAGTAGAAGCTTTCTATGAGGGTTATGATTCTACACCTATTTCAATAGAAGAGTTTAAATATTTTGATGGAGGTCTTTATGAATTTTTTTGAAAATGAGGTGACCTTGAAGTGAAGCTAATAGGTCCATTTATGATGATAGTTGGCGTATGCTGCATAGGGTTTGCTTTTTTTGAATTTTTTACGCTGGAATTTTTTGAGGAACCGCAGTATTTTTGGTTATTCTTTGTAGGTGCTCCCATTATCTTTTTTGGATTTGTTTTAACTGGAATAGGTAATCATAAAAAATTAATAGAACTGAATAACGAGGTAATACGTGAACAAATGGCTGCAGCCAGCCAAGGATGGGAGGAGGGACAGTTAAAAGCGGAAGCCTATTGCTCAAACTGTGGCCATCCTGTTCGTCGATCATCCAATTTTTGCTCCGATTGTGGTACCTCACTGCAAACGTAAGTATTTAGTCAGTATGATGGCTTATCTAATGAACTTCGAGTTAAAGGAGTGATACGATTGATCACATGGAAAACGTTAAGTTCCTCGTATATTTTTAAATCCCCATTTGGAAATTTAAGAAAAGACATTTGTGAACTGCCAGATGGACAAGTAATTGATGACTATTATGTAAATGAATATACCGACTGGGTTAAAGCAATTGTCCTTACAAAGGAACAACAAATTATTTTAGTAAGCCAATATCGCTACGCAGGTCAAAATATTTTTTTAGAAATTCCAGCTGGAAAGCCAGAGGGACAAGAAAGCTATCAGAAGGCAATTCTTAGAGAAGTTCAAGAGGAGACTGGCTATACAACCGACCGCGAGCCAGTTTTATTGGGTCAATTTTATGTAAACCCAGCTACTCAAACGAATAAGATTTATACCTATTTGCTACTAGATGCTTATCAAATTAGTGATCAACAACTGGATCCTACAGAATTTATAGATGTTCATACTTTTGATTTTAAGGAAATGCACTCTTTAATAAAGAATGGTGAAATTCAACAGCTTTTCACCGCCAATGCTTATTATATGGCTTTAGATTTCTTAAAGGAGAATGCAATCAAATGAGAAAAGGCTTTGCGACTCGGAAAAATACGTAGGAATACACGTAACGACCAGCGCTCCCTTAAACCTAGGCAAAGATATACAAAAAACAGATGATAGCTTGCGATTCCTAATGAATACGAAGGGCATATTATCAACAATGGTTGGCATGAAGCAAATCGACCATGCCAAGCGCAACATAGCAACGAGCATACGTACAAACATTCAATAGGAGGATAAATTGAGAACGATCATCAAGCGAGCTTTGTTTCTGTTGTTTCCTTTCGTCATTGGAGCGTATACCGTGCAAGCATTTACTATGTATTATAGCTGGAGCAATCTAGTGTGGAGCATATTAATTAGCTGCTTACTTTTTATCTTTTATATGTATTACTTGGAAACCAAACGAGACTTTTCGGTCTCCATTATTCGGCCCACTGTTAGCTTTATATTAACAGCTACCTTATTATGCTCCTTCTACATAGGAGGTAGCGCATGGTCTAATTTCATAGAAGAACCTTATAAAGAGATAGCGCCTCTATCTACTGGAGCAAAGGCAGAAGAGAAGAAAAGCAGAAAATTATTCTCTTTATTTTCAGGAGACTCTATCCAAAAAAATGTGGAGTCTAAGCAAATTGATAGTATCTCTTATTATTTTGCAGCAGATAATATTGCTTCTGTGCAGGAGTACTCCTCGCTATTAGCTAAGGAAAAGGCAAAGTTAGATCGGATTTTCGGTTCAGAGCTAAAGGACCCTTTAAAGATTGAAATATATAATAACTCCTCAGCTATTAAGGAAGTGTCCCCTGGAGCAGTAGGTTATTACAAACGTAGGAATCAATCTATTCATCTAATGAAAATGGATGATGAAAAAAGATGGGAACGGATTTTATTACACGAATATACCCACTATCGTATTCACCAATTTGCGAAGGTTAATGGATTGAGTAGTAAAATGGAGCATCTGCCTTTTTGGTTCATAGAGGGGCTAAGTGAGTACGTTGGTTATCAGGATAGGGTGATTAATCAACAGATCCTAGGTGAAACAGTGGATTATCGCTTACTAGACACAAATAAAACCATACCCCCATCACTGGAGCATTATAAAGTATACCTACAAGGCTACTTTACGGTGAAAAAGTTGGATAATCTATATGGATCAGAAATCATAGCCAAGTTGTTATTATCGGAGTCATTAAATGATTTTTATAACACATTGGAGAAAACTACAGGACAAAGCACAGAGGAATTTCAGAAAACACTTCTAGCGACTTATTAAAAAATTTCTCTTTTCTTATCAAATTAAAAAAGAGCTAGATAACTTATAAACTGTACCCTATAGAGTAGACACTTGAAAAAGAGTCTACTCTATAGGGTCTTTTTGTGTAGAATTAGTTAAAGAGGAACGAGACAGGAGAGTTTGAGATGAGTAAAAAGACATTCACTGAGAAAGAGATTAGCCTATTATCTAAAAATCCTTATGTTAGGTCGGTTAGTGAAAAAGGAATTACATATTCCAATGAGTTTAAGAAATTTTTTATGAATCAATCTGAAAATGGCATGTTTCCTAGGGAGATATTTGAAGCATCTGGATTTGATATAGAGGTAATAGGGATGTCACGTATCCGCAATTCAGCTAGACGTTGGAGAAAAGCATTCAAGCAAGACGGAATTCTTGGCTTGGAAGATACTAGGCTTAATAATTCAGGACGGCCTCTTGAAAGAGAACTTACTCCAGAAGAGAAGTGTTCCAGGTTGGAAGCACAAGTTAATTTGTTGAAAGCAGAGAATGAACTTCTAAAAAAGATACGATTCGCCGAAAGGGGACAACAGAAGAAATAACGCTTACAGCTGAACACAAATTTAATCTGATTCAGTCTGTCATTGTTAAATACAACTTGAAAAGAATGGTCAGTCATCTATGTGGAATAGCCGGCGTATCACGCTCTGGCTACTATAACCACTATTCTGAGGAAGCGGTAGAACAAAGGAAACACAAGGATAAGAAGGACGAAGCTTCACGGGATATCATCCTAAAAGCTTATCGGTTCAAAAGACGTAAGAAAGGTGCCCGTCAGATCAAAATGACCCTGGAGGGTCAATTTAAGGTTGTCTATAATTTGAAAAAAATTGGGAGAATCATGAAGAAATATGACATTGTCTGCCCTATTCGAAGGGCCAATCCATATAAGCGAATTATGAAAGCCAGTCAGGAACATAAGGTAGTCCCCAATTTACTCAACAGGGAGTTCAAACAAGGCATTCCTTTTAAGGTACTACTGACTGATATCACCTATTTGTTTTACGGAAAAGGGAAAAAGGCATATTTATCAACAATCAAAGATTCCTCGACTAATGAAATCTTGGCATATCAGGTATCAGATCAAATCACCCTCGATATAGCCCTCAATACCTTAAATAAGCTGAAGAAAAATCGGAAAGTGAGGTTGGCTGAAGGCGCCTTTATTCACTCGGATCAAGGTGGACATTACACCAGTCCTATTTACCAAAAGCTAGTGAAGAAATATAAATTAGGCCAGTCCATGTCAAGGAGAGGAAACTGTTGGGACAACGCTCCCCAGGAGTCATTCTTTGGGCATTTTAAGGACGAGGCGTATATCAGGCCATGTGATACATTGGATGAGCTAAAGAAGGAAATCAAGAGCTACATGACCTATTACAATCATTATAGATATCAATGGGATTTAAAAAAGATGACCCCTGTTGAATACAGAGATCATCTAATTAAGGCTGCCTAGCTTTTTTTAAAATGTCCTTTACATAGGGTACAGTTTACTTATTCTAGCTCTTTTTTAATGTACGCCTTAACTCAATTTTTATTTTAATTAGATTATTAATCTTCAAATTGCAGGTATTCTAAAATATTTCCAAAAGGGTCTCGAAAACTAATGAATTTTCCTGGAGGACAATCAGTTGGCTCATCTATTATAAAATGTACTTCTTTATCTTTTAAGAATTTAACCTTTTCATAAATATCTTCCGTTTGCAATCCCAATGCAACTCCTGAAGCATTTTGGTTGTTGCTTGCACTATCATTTTCCTCCAAAACAAGTGGTAAGTCTCCGTTAACGAGTGATGCAAGCTTAGGACCATACTGCTTATGTAGTTCGAAACCTAACGTATTAGTATAAAAGTCAATTGCTTTATTTAAATTTGGCACATAAATGCTTATAACACAAATTTGATTTTTCAAATTATCCCTCCTATTAATAGTATTTTTATACATATTCTACATTACTTATTGATTGTCCTTTTTAGAGGATATAAATTTCCTTAGTCGAATAATAAAAGTTAGAAATAATATTTTAATAGTTCAACATCATTTAAACAAAGGAGGATATATTAAGTGTTTATTCGGGAATATAACGATTCTGATGAGGTAGGTTGGGTAAGATGTAGAACACTATCATTTCTAAATACAGCCTACTTTGATAACGTATTGAATAAAAAAGAAAACTATGAAAATCCTGCAATCGAACTCGTGGCAGAATTAAATGGACAAATTATTGGACTCATTGATATAGAGTATGAAAAGGAAGAAAAAACCGTTTGCTCAAGAGGTCACGGTTTAGGAGGTATGGTTTGGCATGTTGCAGTACATCCAGACTACCACCGACAGGGAATCGGTGAGCAACTTCTCCAAGAAGCGGAAAAAAGAGCAATCAATTTAGGGTTGAATCGATTTGAAGCGTGGACTAGAGATGATCGTTGGGTACGGAATTGGTATGAAAAAATGCAGTTTAAAAAAGTCTATTCCTATTACCATATTTATTTCGAAGGAAATGAATTGAAAAATAGAATTCAAAGTACTATTCCTAATCTTCACTTAAAGAATACGTTTGCTCATTATGTAGGAGAAGATATTGAACAATTTTCAGAAAACCAACGAATTCATGAATGCGTTTGCTATGAAAAATATTTTAAATAAAAAATACATCTTATTTACCTAAAGAGTTGAAATGCTTTACCACGATTGTAAAGTGAGGTGTTGTATTGAAAATCAGAATGCTCTTTATGATGATTGTAGGAATATTATTCGTTACAGCTTGTGGGCAGGAAAGTCTTAATGAACGTCACGAAGTATATTTATCAGAAAAAGGTTGGGAGATAAAAGATTCAATTGAAGTTGAAACTTATATATTAGATATTCCCGATGAATTGCTTAGTAACTATGAAGCAAGTGGAATTACATTTTTGAGTGAGTATTTAGGTGAAGAAGTTATACGGCATACTTATGTGTTAAAAGAAAAAGATGATAATGGAGAACGTTTGCAAGCTGTGATATTCGAAGTAGACAAAGAAATTATTGGGGGCTATGGAGTACTTCGGACATGGGTGCCAGGCGTATTTAACTTGGACGATAAGGAACGTCTCATTAAGGAGCAAATGATTAAGTAAAGAAAGTAGATACATATAAAGTCAAATAGAGATTGCAAATATTTTTTTTAGGAGGTAAAAATAATGAATTTGGTTAACGAATTTTTAATCAGTTTAAGAGGAGCATTATCAAAAGTTGAGCTCGACGAATTAAATACAGCACATGGGGCTTCAAAAGAGGATCTTAATACCCTCAGGTCAGAATATCCAGAATGTCCAGAATCACTAATCTGTTTACTGGAAAATATAGACGGTACATATTGGAGGGAATATAAAGAAAATGAAATTGCGGTTTGTATTTTAGGCGCTGATGTTGCTGATGGCGAATATCCATATTATTTGCTATCTACACAACAGATGCTCGATAGTTCTAAGGAAGAAGAAGATGTCTCCTATCTATTAGAATATCAAGATGACGAGGAGGCTGTTGACCCTAAGATAAATCCAGAGGGACTGCTACCTGGTAAATATATTCATTTTGCCGACTGTATGAACAACGGTGGGACATCAAGACTCTTTATCGACTTTAACCCTTCAGCTGATGGTGTAAGCGGTCAAATAGTTCGATTTTTGCACGATCCAGATGAATACAAAGTGATTGCAGACAGCTTTGACGAGTATTTACAGGATATTATTGACGGTAACTTTATTTTTCTTAATAACGAAGAACAGTAATATATTGTACACTTGAATAGTGTTAAAGGGGAGGTTAACTGAAAATAAATTCTATAATTAACAATAAAGTTAAGTACATTGTTTTGTTGTTTATAATAACTTTTTTTCCTTTTTTTAATTTTTTCACTGTTACAGGTTATGCTTGTTCATGTGATGGGCCAAACACCGTGAAAGAAGAATTAGATTTTAGTTCCACAGTTTTTTCTGGAAAAGTTGTTGAAATAATAGATGAGAACAAAAATAAGTCCATACAATCTTCTGCTGATCCTATTGCTGTACATTTTGAAGTGAATGAATATTGGAAAGGGCCGAATCAGTCACCAATTACAGTTTATACTGTAAGAAATACGGAAAGCTGTGGCTACGAATTTGAATTAAATCAAGAGTATTTAGTATATGCAAATGAATCAAATGGAGAAATTCAAGTGAATTACTGTTCCAAAATTACTCCGTTGTCTTTAGCAGATAAGGATCTATCTGAATTAGGAAAAGGTGAAAAACCAATTGAACAAGTTTTTAATGACTCAACTGCTAGCAAGGATGAGGAACAGTTAACTCCTAAAAGTTCTACAAATATGAATAGTATATATATTAGTCTGCTCGCCTTAGGCTTATTACTGGTAATTATATATGCCCTAAAACGAATTAAGAAATCGCCGTAATCTTTTATGACATTTTAACATTTCGCGATTAAAAGCATGGTTATATTAAAATGGCTTTACTGATTGGGTGTTTTCATAATGATCTTTACTTTTATAAAAATCCAAAAGACGGATAAAAAGAAAAAAATGGAGGTGTATTTATGAAACTAGATTCTATAATTTTACCGATTTTAGGTACAATCTTATCTATCTTCGGAATATTACCTTTTATATTTAATTACCCATATAGTGATAGTCCTGATTCTGGTCCATCAAATTTGTGGGAACTTATTCTTATGATTTCTTATGATGGAAAAGGATTGCATTTATTTGTAGGGATTGCTTTGTTGGTTCTATCCTTTTTCCTGATTTTTAGACAAAGAAAATTACAAGTTTGATTTATTTTCCAAAGACCTCTATCGACTGGAGCAAATGATTATTTCAGCGTGTCAACAATCCAATAAAATGAAGAAGTGTATAAAAGACCTCGGTAATGCTTAGAAGGAGCCCCGGATATTTCTCCTGGGCTCCTTCTTGATATTTATAAAGTAGTTTTTATATTTTGCAATTTAGCTCGTTCATGCTGTAAAAGCCATTCTTTCCTCCACAGACCTCCAGCGTAACCAGTCAACTTTCCTCCAACGCTTATGATCCGATGACAGGGTATAACAATAGGCAATCTGTTTTTGTTATTAGCACTTCCTACAGCTCTAACCGCACGATTTTTCCCAATCGTTTCGGCTATATGCTTATAGGTAGCAGTTGTCGCATAAGGAACTTGTGTAAGTGCTTGCCAAACCGACTGCTGAAATGCAGTGCCCTCATAGTTATAGAGAAAAGTAAATTCCATACGGTCTCCATAAAAATACTCATTTAATTGCTCGATACAAGTATGAAGTATAGGAGGATGATCGACCTCAAGCGCGTGTTCTACTTCTTTTCTTTCCGTAAAGCGAATAGCATCAATAGCCTCGCTCGTACTTGAAATTTCTAATACTCCAATCGGTGATTGATAGTCTACTTGATACATTATAAGGACCTCCATAGATAAAATGTAGCGTATGCCTGCCAGCCTGTCCATTTTTCGGCTAGTTCTTTTAGTTCGTCCATCGTAGGTTTACGGTCAAGGTTTAATTGTTTTTTTAGGGCATTGTGCAATCCAACATCTGAAATAGGGAAAGCAGAGGACTCTTGTAGGCTTTTCATCAATACATAGTCAGCAGTCCAAGGTCCAATACCTCTTATAGTCGTTAAATACAAATGCTTTTGTTCAAATGTCTCTAGTTTAAATAATAGGTCCTTGTCTAACTTTCCGCCTTGCATCAGCTGAGCGATACCAATGATATACTCTGCTTTTCTAGTACTAAACTGTAAGGCTCGTAAATCATCTGTTGTTAAAGAAGCAACCATTTCAAAGGAAGGAAATGTGTAGAATTTTTTACCTTCATATTCTACAAAGTCTCCGTATTTTTCAACTAACCGCTTTTTTAAAGTATAGGCAAATGTCAAATTTATTTGTTGACCGATAATGGCCCAGGTTAATGCTTCAAAAAGATTAGGGATTCCCATGATACGTAAGCCATAGTGGTTTTGAACGATCGGGCTTAAAATAGGATCATGTTTAGCGAGCTCATAAAACCCATTCAAATCCGTAGTTAGATCAAACCATTCAATTATAAATGAAGCAGTTTGCTCTTTCTGCTTAGCAGAAGGTGTAGTAAATGGAAATCGTACATGTAGTGCATCAGGTTTCCAGTCAATTATAAACAAAATGGGCTCATCGTCATCAATTTTAATAGCCTTATAAATAGAATGATCTGTTACTTGATGTACTGTTTCTTGTTCAGATCTCATTAAATGAGCTAGACATTCCTCGAAGCTAAAGTCGGAAGGTGTAGGTATATTTAGTGTCTCAGGTTTTAATATCTCATTCATCATTGTGAACTCCTCCATTGTTTTCGATATTCACTAGGAGAGGTATGTAAGGAATTTTTAAAAGCCTTATAGAAAGTTGATGTACTTTTAAATCCTGTTTTCAATGATATTTCTAGGTTTGTATTATCTGTATTCTTCAATAAGTGGATTGCTTTTTCTATTCGAACTTTTTCTAAAAACGTACGTGGACTCTCGGACGTAACTTGTTTAAAGACTCGCTCCAGATGGAATGGACTTACTCCGATATGTAAAGAGAGGCTCTCAAGCGTTATTACCTCCTTGTAATTGCAGGTCAGAAAAGAAATGACTTCGCTTACTAGCATCTCTTGTGGCGCAAGTTCTATATCAGGCTTGCATCTTTTACAGGCTCGAAAACCAGCATTCTCTGCCTCAGATTTGGTTTCATAAAACTGTACGTTTTCCTTTTTAGGTTTTCGAGATTTACAGGAGGGCCTACAATAAATTTTAGTAGTTTTAACAGCTGTATAAAAACATCCGTCATAATTACTATCACAAGACATGATTCTTTGCCACATTTCCTCAAAAGAAAGATTTGCTTTAGCCACGAATTTTACTCCCTTTTTCAGCAAATTTTATTCATCATATCATATAACTTTTTTCGTTTGTAATCGCCTTATGTCTACTTTAACAAATAAAAGAGAAGGAATCGTCTTAATTCTTGCTATTATGGTCTAATATTTATCATTATTTTCTGAATTTTTAGTTGACTAATTTAAAGGATACTATTAATCTGTAATAAAAGTATCACATAATTTAAGTTTCGCGTATGTTATTTGTTATATAAATGCTGGTTACTTGTAGAGACTAATAAAATGAAAATTTATTAATAGTTATTGGGGTATAAAGCATATGTTACTTGTGAATTAAAGCATGTTATATAACTTTTATTTTGAGTCGTTTTTATGGTGTTATGAGTTATTTTCGTAAAGCATAGCTTAAATAAAGGAGGAATGTAAGTGAGCGTAGTTCTAACTTCACAAGAAGAGCAGCAGAGAATGGATCGTTTTATGGAACGAATTGAAATGGGAGATAAGATTGAAGCCGATGATTGGATGCCAGAGGAATACAGAATCACATTAATCAAATTAATCTCTATGCATGGGATGAGTGAAATAATGGGGGCTCTGCCAGAGAAGGAGTGGGTGCCACGTGCTCCTTCTCTATCTAGAAAGCTTGGCATTATGGCTAAAGTCCAAGATGAAATGGGTCATGGTCAGCTGTTACTTAGGGTGACAGAGGATTTGCTAAAGCCTTATGGTAAAAATAGAGCTGATTTGATGCAGGATCTCTTTAAAGGAGATCTAAAGTTCCACAATGTCTTTCATATGGGGACAAAAACTTGGGCAGATGCGGGGATTATCGGCTGGCTTGTAGACGGAGCGGCTATAATCACCCAGACAAATATGCTGGGTGCATCGTATGGTCCGTACTCAAGAGCGTTGCAGCGAATTTGTGCCGAAGAGGTATTTCACGCTCAGCATGGAGAATCGATTATCATGGCTCTCGCTGAAGGTACAAGCAAACAAAAAGAAATGATTCAAGAAGCCCTTAACCGTTGGTGGGAGCCACTCCTTATGTTCTTTGGCCCCGCATCAAAGGAAACTACTGGTTCCTCTAAACAGGATTTAACGATTAAATACAAAATAAGAACGAAAACAAATGAAGAATTTAGACAAATCTTTTTTGATAAATACATCCCTAGAATTTTATCCTTGGGGCTGACTGTTCCTGATCCAACCTTAACATTCGATAAAGAAACTAATACGTGGATATACCAGCAGCCTGATTGGAATGAATTTAAGAAAATTATTAAAAACGGTGGTCCTAGATCAGAGGCACGCCTAAATTTAAGAAGAATCTCATATGAAAATAATGCATGGGTCCGTGATGCGCTTAGTGCGACAGTAAGCTAAGGAAGGAGCAGCTAATATGAAAGAAGAAAATTTTTATCAAGAATATGAAATATTTAGCAAACGAACCCCAAGCTCAGCTTTTTTACATCAGTTTAGTTTACTCGCTCCGAATGAAGATATGGCTTTTATAATGGCTCAAGAAAACTTTATGAGACGAGAGCCAGTAGCTGACATATGGATCGTCAATCGCAAGCATATCCGTAAGCTTGACCTAGAGGAGAAGGAAACGTTAGCAAGACTAGACAACAAGGATTATCGCACGACAAAGGGGTACGGGTACCTAAAGAAAAAGTGGCGACACTATGAGCAGCAAATATTAGATGAAAAAGAAATATTATCTTGGGGAGGAGATCGGAAATGACTGTTGATATGAGCAAGGAACATAAGGAAGCTATCGCCAGCTTGCTTTTTCAGCTAGCAGATGACGATTTTATGTATGCGTATCGTGGATCAGAGTGGCTAGGCCTCGCTCCTCATATAGAAGAGGACGTCGCTTCCTCATCCATTAGCCAGGATAGTATGGGGCATGCCGTCATGTATTACAACCTACTTGAAGAATTGGGATTGGGGAATGCTGATGATCTTGCTCATCTGAGGGAGTCCAGTAAAAGGAAGAATAGCATACTGACGGAAAGAGCCAACGGAAAAGGCTCGTACATGGAGATTCCACAATATGACTGGTCTTTACAAGTAGTCAGAAGCTATTTTTATATTACTGCCAAAAAGGTTAAAGTCGATTCCTTGTGTGCTAGTTCATATATTCCTTTGGCTGAAATTGCTAAAAAGGTAAAGATGGAAATTTACTACCACCGGTTGCATTGGGAAACATGGTTTAAGCAATTATTGAATTCAACCGACTTAGCTAAGCAGAAAATGACAGATGCAATAATGCTAGTGAGTGATGACTTTGCTGATTTTTTCTCCTATGGAGTAGACAAGGAGATTATAGAAAAGCATCAGTTAATAGAACCAGAAAACTTATTAATGGAAAGATGGTTACAAAGCGTAACTCCTACCTTTGAATTTCTTCAGCTTGCTAAGCCAAGCATATCTACTGTTCCAAATAAAAATGGTCGCAATGGAGTGCATTTGAAGGACTTAGATGAGGCGATTGAAACTCTTTCAGAGGTATATAGGATGGATCCGGCGGCTTCCTGGTAAGGCTCAAATGAAAAGAGGTGACAAGAGTGACCCAAAGCTTAATAGTTTTAAAGGATTTAGTGATCAATGCCCTTTATGAAGTAATGGATCCGGAGATAGACTCGGTTAGTATTATGGATCTTGGTATGGTGGAGGAGATAAAAATAGATGGTGGGAAAGTTCATATCCATTTATTGCCTACCTTTTTAGGCTGTCCTGCGTTAGAAATTATTAAAGGCAATACTAGGGCTGCAATCGAGCGAGTACCAGGTGTACTGGGAGTGGAGGTAGATTTTATTTTTCATCCTCCCTGGACTTCGGAAAGGATAACAAAACGAGGGCATGAAAATCTAAGGAAGTTTGGCATAGCACCTCCTCCTATATTTAAGGAAGGAGAAGATGTGTGGCAGGTGGACTGTGCTTATTGTGGGTCAACCTATACTACCTTAGAGAATCTTTTTGGTCCAACGGCTTGTAGAAGCATTTTGTACTGTAAAAACTGTAAAAACGTATTTGAAGCAATGAAACCAATCTCTACTATTATGTAAAGGAGGATTATGAATGGCTAAATTAGTCGCAATGTATAAGCACCCAGAAAACAAAATGGAATTTGATGAACACTACTTTAATGTACACGCTCCAATTACACAAAAAATCCCAGGTCTACGAGAAATGAAGGTAACTAAGTTTACTGGTTCTCCAATGGGAGGAGAGTCAGAATATTATTTAATGTGTGAAATGATCTATGATGATATGGATTCCTTGAAAGCTGGACTAAAATCAGCTGAAGGAAGGGCTTCAGGAAAGGATTTAATGGGATTTGCAGGAGACTTAGTTACGCTAATGATAGGCGAGGATGCATAATGTCCTTCAACTTCATTGAAACAAGCATTAAGGATCATATTGGGTTAATCGAATTAAATCGTCCAGATCGGCTCAATTCACTAAATAGAAAAATGGTTAGTGAAATAATGGATGCACTGCTAGCATTTGAACTCGAAAAAGAAGTTCGGGTTATTGTCATAACAGGAAGAGGCAGGGCATTCTCGGCTGGTGCTGATATTGAGGAAATGATGGAGGACGATCCAATCAGTCTTGAGTTACTAAATCAATTTTCTGATTGGGATCGTATAGCTACTGTTAAAAAGCCAATTATTGGAGCGGTCAAAGGATTTGTCTTTGGTGGGGGCTTTGAGCTTGCACTTGCTTGTGATCTCTTGATAGCAGCCACAGGAACGGAGTTTTCATTCCCAGAGGTAGGACTTGGTGTAATGCCGGGCGCTGGTGGAACCCAAAGATTGACGAAGCTAGTCGGTAAAACAAAAGCACTAGAATGGCTTTGGACCGGGGAAAGAATCCTAGCAGCCACGGCTCTCGACCATGGCATTATCAACAAAATAGTAGCGAGCGAGCTACTTATGGAAGAAACTATGAGGCTGGCCCAGAAACTTGCTAAACAACCGCCTATTTCTCTCCGTCTCATAAAGGATTCCGTTAACAAGGCGATAGATTACTCCCTCCATGAAGGTATGCAATATGAAAGAAAAAACTTTTATTTGCTATTTGGTACCGAGGATCAAAAAGAGGGAATGAATGCATTTATGGAAAAAAGAAAACCGAACTATCAAGGGAAATAGCGAGGTGTTGAGAGTATGTATGAGACGATTAAGTTTGAAGTGAAAAATGGAGTAGCGTGGATTACACTTAACAGACCAGATAAGCTAAATGCTTTTACCTCAGAAATGAATAGAGAACTTAAGGCTATCTTTAAATCGGTATCAGCTAACGAGAAAGTACGATGTATCGTGTTAACTGGAGAAGGAAGAGCATTTTGTTCAGGGCAGGATTTAGCTGAAGTAGATGATCAGATGGATCATGGTAATCTACTCAGAGAGTCCTATTATCCAATGCTTCTCCAGTTACGGCAATGTGAAAAGCCAGTAGTAGCTGCAGTTAATGGAGTAGCGGCAGGAGCAGGTTTTAGTCTGGCTTTAGCGTGTGACTTTCGAGTGATAGCAGATAAGGCTAGTCTTATCAACGCCTTCATACATGTGGGACTTGTACCTGATTGTGGGAACCTGTATTACTTAACTAAACTAATAGGGTATGCGAAAACGTTAGAGCTATCTATTTTAGGAGAGAAGGTTACGGCACAAAAAGCAGTGGAGCTAGGTTTAGCAAACAAGGTAATACCTTTGGAAAGCTGGGAAACTGAAGTAACTAATTTTGCAGAGCATCTTGCAGCTCTACCGACAAAAGCAATTGCTCTTATAAAACAGAATTTGAAAGCGGTTTCAGATATGAGGCTAGAAGATTACTTAGAATTAGAGGCACAAACGCAGCGTATTGCCGGTCTGACAACTGATCACCATGAAGGTGTTGAAGCCTTCTTACAAAAAAGAAAACCTGTTTTCACAGGAAAATAAGGAGTGGGTACTTTGACGACTGTTAAAGACGACAAAACGGAAAAAGAAACTATTAAAAGAGAATTTTATCATTTAATAATAGATGGTGAAAAAATGAAAGGGTCGAGTGGTGAAACGATAAAAACCTACAATCCAGCAACAGGCGAACTAGTGGCAGAAGTTGCAAAGGCTTCAAAAGAGGATGCAGAAAAGGCAATAGCTGCTGCACGTCATTCATTTGATCATGGAAAGTGGAAAATGTATCCCGTTGGTCGAAGGGCACAAGTTTTAAATAAAATAGCTGCCATCATGCGATCTCGGTTTAATGAACTAGTAGAGCTAGAAATTTTAGATACGGGAAAATCACTACACGCCGCTCAGGGTCAAGTAACACAGGCAATAGAGGATTTTGAATTTTACGCAGGGGCCATTGTTGGTCATAGAGGGACGGTTAATAACGTACCCGGTCAGTTTCACAACTACACCGAAAAGGAACCCGTTGGCGTATGTGCACAAATTATACCGTGGAACTACCCACTGATGATGGCTGCCTGGAAGGTTGCTCCGGCAATTGCAGTAGGATGTTCGGTTATTGTAAAACCAGCTTCTTTAACTCCTCTTACTGCCATTATACTAGGGGAAATTTGCCTGGAGGCAGGCGTGCCAGCCGGAGTTGTTAATGTCATTCCAGGGTCTGGGGCGGATATAGGTAACTATTTAGTAGAGCATTCCCAAGTGGATAAGGTTGCTTTTACAGGGTCCACTCCTATTGGTAAGGATATTATGGGGAAGGCATCTGAAAGCTTAAAGCGAGTAACACTTGAGCTCGGTGGTAAGTCGCCTAGTCTAGTCTTTGCTGATGCAGATATAGATGCGGCAGTAGATGGCTCCTTGTTTGGTATTTTCTATAACTCAGGTCAATCCTGTGAAGCTCGTTCTCGATTGTATGTCCAAGAGGATATCTATGATGAATTTATGAGTAAGTTTGTAGAAAAGACAAAAAGGCTTCAATTAGGAAACCCTTTTGATAAAGGGACACATGTTGGGGCAATTATAGATCAAACCCAGCTGGACACTATAAATGGATATGTTCAGTCGGCAATTAAGGACGGAGCAGAGATTCTAGCTGGAGGTCATAAATGTTCTCCTAAAGGATATGAAAAAGGATTCTGGTTTGAGCCGACGATCATTACTAATGTGAATCACGACATGAACATAGTTAAGGAAGAAATTTTTGGACCTGTTGTGGTGGTAATGAAGTTTAAAGATGAAAAAGAAGCTATTAAGCTAGCTAATGATACTACTTTTGGTCTTGGCTCTGCGGTTTGGTCTAAAGACGGAGCAAGAGCAACAAGAGTAGCTAATCAAATAAAAGCGGGAATTGTAATGGTAAATTGTCCGTTTTCTGCATTTCCAGGCACTCCGTTTGGTGGCTATAAGCAGTCAGGCTTTGGCCGAGAGCTTTGTATTGAAACATTAGATTTATACTCAGAAACGAAGAGTATTTTATCATATTATGGTAGCCGTCCTTTGAACCCTTTAGGACTATAAAATAACAGGACAGGAGCTAGAGTGGTTCCTGTCCTTTTTTAGTATAGTAATAAAAAATATGGAGGTGCTTATATTGATTAACTGCATAGTTGTTGTGGGTTCTGGGGTAATGGGGCGAGGCATTGCTTACGTAGCAGCACTTTCTGGTTTTGCCGTAACGGTGGTGGACACAAAATCTACTGCCTTAGAACATGCTAAAAAAGAAATTGAGAGCTTATTTGAAAAAGGTATTAAACGACAAAAGATAACTTCTGATATGGCGGAAAAGTCTTTAAACAAGCTGAGGTATGAACAAAATCTTTCTTTTGCAGCGGAAACTGCTGACTTAGTTATAGAAGCTGTGCCTGAGCAACTAGCGATTAAGAAATCCGTCTTTGAAGCATTAGAATTGCATGCTCCGGCTAAATGTTACTTTGCTACTAATACGTCTACCATGAGTCCTACGGAAGTTGCTTCCTTTTCTAATCGTCCGGATAAAACAATTGCCATGCACTTTTTTAATCCGGTACATAAAATGCCATTAGTAGAGATTGTAAGAGGGCTTGAGACGAGTGATGAAACAGTTGCTGCTATTAAACAGGTTGCTGAGCAAATGGGAAAGGAAACGGTAGTAGTTAAAGAATTTCCAGGCTTCATAACTAGTCGAATCAGTGCTTTGGTTGGCAACGAAGCGTTCTATATGCTTCAGGAAGGAATCGGTACGCCAGAGGAAATTGATAAGGCGATTAAGCTCGGCTTGAATTATCCGATGGGTCCGTTTGAGCTAGGAGATCTCGTTGGTTTAGATACTAGACTGAACAATTTAAAATATTTACATGAAAAGCTTGGTGAAAAATATCGACCTGCCCCCCTCCTTGAACAATACGTCAAGGCTGGGCGTCTTGGAAGGAAGACAGGCAAGGGAGTATACATCTATACCAGTGAGGAGGAGTGAAGATGAAAGAGGTTGTAATAGTCGATGCGGTTCGTACTCCTATCGGGAGATATAATGGGTCTTTAAAAAGTATTAGACCCGACGATTTGGCTGCCATGGTTATTAAGGGACTTCTTGAAAGAAACGAACGCGTTCCAGTGGACCAAATAGAAGAGGTTGTCCTAGGTAATGCAAACCAAGCAGGGGAGGATAATCGTAATGTGGCAAGAATGTCCGCATTACTTTCTGGTCTTCCAATAGAGGTTGGAGGCACGACAATAAACAGACTTTGTGGTTCTGGCTTAGATGCTATCGTTTATGCCGCTCGAGCCATAGCAGTTGGCGAAGGCGATATATACATAGCTGGTGGAACAGAGAGCATGACTCGTGCCCCTTATGTAATGGCAAAGCCTATGAAAGAATTTCCCCGAGGGAATATGGAGCTTATAGATACGACAATTGGATGGAGATTTATAAATCCATTGTTAGAAGAAAAGTATGGTACCGATTCGATGCCTAAAACAGCTGAGAACGTTGCCGAGAAATATAAAATAACTAGAGAAGATCAGGACCTCTATTCCTTTGAAAGTCAGCAAAGAGCTAAAAAAGCAATGGCTGAAAATCGCTTCTTGAACGAAATAATACCAGTGAAGTATACAAATCAAAAGGGTCAGGAAGTGATCATTGATACTGATGAGCATCCGAGACCAGAAACAAGCTTGGAAAAGCTGAACAACCTTCCTCCTATTTTTAAAGGAGGGACTGTAACAGCTGGAAATGCGTCTGGTGTAAATGATGGAGCAGCAGGCTTGCTTCTAATGAGCGCAGACAAAGCGAAGGAATTAGGTTTAAAGCCTATAGCGAGGTATATTGCATCCGCTACTGCTGGTGTAGAGCCTGGTGTAATGGGAATAGGACCTGTATATGCAACTAACAAAGTACTTAAGCGCGCAGGAGTTTTAAAAGAAGAAATTGGCTTAGTCGAATTAAATGAGGCATTTGCTTCACAGTCGTTGGCTTGTATTCGGGAATTAGAACTCGACCCAACAATTGTAAATGTGAATGGTGGTGCAATCGCTCTCGGACATCCGTTAGGTGCTAGCGGAGCAAGGATAGTGACTACACTTCTATATGAGATGAGGAGAAGAGAAGTGAGATTCGGTCTTGCCACTATGTGTGTAGGCGTAGGTCAAGGTATAGCTGCAGTATTTGAAAATATACAGTAATTCTTAGTTAATAAATAAAGAAAAAGAATAGCCGAAAGCCAAAAGACCTCGTAGAGATATCTGCGAGGTCTTTTGGCTACATTAAACTACCAGATTATTTAGTTGGAACGCTCTTTTGTCTGTTAGGATAAAATACGGTGATAAGTAACGCCAGTATGGATAGTATAGTCATGAAAATATAGGCATCGCTTGAACCGTAAATGGATGCTAACGCTTTAAGCTGATCGATACCAGCTGTAGGGATTTCCTTCGAGATATTTTCGGTATGCTTTAATGACTGAACCGTGAAAATAGTAACAACAACTGCTGTTCCAATCGAGCCAGCAAGCTGACGAACCGTATTGTTAACTGCAGTACCATGTGTTATAAGCAACTTAGGCAAGGCATTTAGCCCAGCTGTATTTAGTGGCATCGTGATGAAGCTTAGCCCAATACGCAAGAAAATCGTTCGGATCATTAAAAATGTAAAGGACGTCGAATCATTTAAATCTGTTACGATCCACATGCTTGGAATAATGAATAACAATCCAGTTATAAACAATGGTTTGGCACCATACTTATCGTATAGTTTTCCTGTAACCGGTGACATGAAAGCGTTAACTAACGCTCCTGGTAATAATAATAACCCAGCATCAAGAGCTGTAAAGCCTCTACCGTCCTGCAAGTAAATGGGCAGTAAAATCATATCTGCATACATAATCATCGTAACAAGCACATTAATTATGGATGTCATAGTGAATGTCTTATTTGTAAAGACATTTAAATTGAGCAACGGATCCTCTGATCGTAATTGACGCATGCAGAAAATGTAAGTAATGACTATTCCAGCAACGATAGAGCTTATAATAATTGGATTAGTCCAGCCTTGACTGCCTGCGCTACTAAAACCGTAAAGTAAAAATCCAAATCCAAGTGTAGATAATATAACACTTAGACAATCTAGATGAGCGGTTTCCTGATCAGATATATTGATCAAGTATTTAAGTGCAAGTACGATAATAAATACGACAAAAGGCAATAAACCAATAAATAGCCAGCGCCATGAAAAGTATTCAAGTATAAATCCAGCCAATGTAGGAGCAATGGCTGGAGCGAAGATAATAGCAAAACCGATTAAGCCCATTGCACTTCCACGTTTTTCAGGTGGATATATGAACATAACAATACTCATCATTAACGGCATGATTATTCCAGCTCCAGCTGCTTGAATCATTCGACCAGTTAGAAGAATACTAAAGTTCGGAGCAAGTGCGCAAAAAATGGTGCCCAACAGCAAAAGGGTCATTGAGCTTATAAATAGCTGTCTGGTGGAGAAGCGCTTCATTAAATAAGCTGTAATTGGTATAAGTATACCATTTACTAACATAAATCCTGTCGCTAGCCATTGTACTGTACTTGGGGATACTTTAAAAACGTCCATTAAACTACTAAGCGCAACATTTAATAGAGTTTGATTTAATGTTGATAAAAAACATCCTATGATTAAAACTGTCATTAATACTTTCTTATTTATATTAGTAGGCATACAAAAATCCTTCCTATTTGACTTAATCGACACCGTGTCAATGAAGTTGATTATACCAACTATTTTTATGAAATGACATAAACAGTTTACATAATAATGTGGTTTAAACTACAATAATAGACATAGTGTCAAAGAAGTTACAGATAATAGATGGAGTGATTAAAATATGTCTACAACTAAAAAAGATCCACGAGCAATGCGATCTCAGAGGATGCTTAAAGAGGCATTAGTAGCATTGTTGAACGAAAAAACTGACCTTCAAGCGCTGACGGTTAAAAAAGTGGCAGACAAGGCCGAATTGAATCGAGCAACATTTTATTTACATTTCGTAGATTTAAATGACTTATTAAAAGATCTAGTGAAGGACATATTTTCAGATTTAGAAGAAAAGTTAAAACCCTTACTCCTATTAGAAAGCTCGAATGAACGAACTCAGTTATTATCATATTTAGACTATTTCTATAACCATCGCATCATGTTCTCCGTTTTATTTAAAGAAGACCGTTTTAAGCGCAAAATGCATAAAGAAATAAAGTCATTTATCAAAGCGCGGAGAACAACAAGACAAGTATTAGATGGGCCAGAACGTGTCTCACTGGATATACTTGCTTCTGCAATGTTTGGGGTGATTGAATGGTGGTTGGAAGAAGGTACGGAGCATAGCTCAGAATATATCGTCAATCAAATCGAATTACTATTTAGAAGATAAATTGTTTTTCTGTGTTAATATAATGGCATTTATTTTTAACGTGTTGATACAGCTAGTACTGATTCTCCAAGAATGACTAATTCAGAAAATTAAATTATTTTCAGGGAAATAATTAGTATACTCTTATAACAAATTAAAGAAAAAATTCTGAAAAAGTGATATATTATTAATTAGGTAAAATAGAAATGAGTGATTAATAACATGTCTAATACACAGTCAATGATCTTCACTGTTTATGGTGATTATATAAGGCACTACGGCAATAAAATATGGATTGGAAGTCTGATTCGCCTACTCAAGGAATTCGGACATAATGAGCAATCCGTACGCGTAGCAGTTTCTAGAATGATGAAACAAGGTTGGCTTGAGTCTGAAAAACAAGGTAATAAGAGCTATTATTATCTAACTAATCGAGGCAAAGTAAGAATGGAAGAAGCGGCAAATCGAATATTTAAGCTTATGCCTAACGAATGGGATGGGAAATGGCGTATGTTAATGTACACAATTCCCGAGGAAAAAAGACAAATAAGAGATGAGCTGCGAAAAGAGCTGCTTTGGAGTGGTTTTGGAAGTTTTTCTAGTGGATGCTGGATCTCTCCGAATAATCTAGAAAAAGAAGTAAAATTATTAATAGATAAATATGAAATACATGAGTATGTAGACTTTTTTGTATCTGACTATAAAGGTCCAAAAGAGAACCAAGCTTTAGTTGAAAAAAGCTGGCCACTTATTGATATAGAAGCAAAGTATAAAGAATTTATAACAGCTTATAGTCATCAGTATATTGTGCATCAAAGTATGATAAATGATAATAAAATGTCCTCTGCAGACTGTTTTGTAGAACGAACAAGGTTAGTCCATGAATACCGAAAGTTTCTTTTTATTGATCCTGGTCTTCCGAAGGAGCTATTGCCAGAGATCTGGAACGGAAATCATGCTGCTCTTTTGTTCGAGCAATACTATAAATTACTTGCACCATTAGCAAGTGAATTTTTTGAGGGTGTTTTCCAAGAGGATAATGATTTGAAAAGAAGAGATGAAGAATATGATGTTAATTACCATCCTCTATTAAAGGAACTCTAGGAGTAGTGTTATTTCTAATAAATAAATAAATAGTAGAAACTTCTTTAACAGTTATTCGTAAGTATATGAATACAAAATGGAGGTTTACTTAGATGATGGAATGGTGGAAGCGTAAAAAAGAGGTAAGCATTAAAAGAAAAAAGAATAAAGTCCAAGTATCAAAGTGGAGTTATTTTGATTTTTTTTTCACTTTAGCTGATATTATTATACTGCCAATTCGTTTTGTTTTTTGGATACTTCGAGGTATTGGTAGAGCGATAGGAAATCTTTTTGATGGGATATAATATGATGGAGACACCATGCCAAATGGTGTCTTTTTTAGTTGTTTAGGAAATTATAAAGTTATGAACCTGTGGGTAAATTGATGTCCAGCTTCATCGCCTTGCCCCTCGGGGTCAAATGGATAAAAGCTCC